>JANOAP010000116.1:0-5836 GCA_031411175.1 Rhodoferax sp.
AGCCCTGGGGCACGCCCACGCCGGCGGCCTGCAGGCCGGCGCGCACCCGGGCGATGGTGCCGTGGTGGTCGCTGCCCTGGAAGTTGATGACCTTGTCGAAGCCACGCTGCCACTTGTCGATGTGGTAGGCCACATCCGGCACGAAATAGGTGTAGCTGCCGTCGGACTTGCGCATCACGCGGTCTTTGTCGTCGCCGTAGTCGGTGGACTTCAGCCACAGCGCGCCGTCTTTTTCGTAGGTCTTGCCCGCTTCCGCGATTTTTTGCACCGCCCTGGCCACGCGGCCGCTGGTGTAGAGGCTGGACTCGAGGTAATAGTGGTCAAACGTGACGGCGAAAGCCTTCAGGTCCAGGTCTTGCTCGTGGCGCAGGTAGGCGACGGCGAATTCGCGCATGCCATCGAGGTCGTTGATATCGCCCGACGCAGTGAACGAGCGGTCGTCGGACTTCACGGTTTTCTTCGCCAGAAAATCGTCGGCAATGTCCTGAATGTAATCACCGTTGTAAAAGGCTTTGCTGGCTGGGTTGTCCGGGTCGGTGGGCCAGCAGTCGTCGCCAGGCTTGAAGCCTTTGGCGCGCAATTGGGTGCTATTGGCCAAGGTCTGGATTTGCACACCCGCGTCGTTGTAATAGAACTCGCGGTGTACCGCCCAACCCTGGCTGACAAACAGGTTGCAAATGGCATCGCCCAGCGCCGCCTGACGGCCATGGCCCACATGCAGGGGCCCGGTGGGGTTTGCCGACACAAACTCCACCATCATGCGCTGGCCATTGCTGGCCCGGTGGCCAAAACCGGCACCCTGTATCAACACGTCATGCACGATTTGCTGTTTGGCGGCGGCTTTGAGCTTGATGTTGATGAACCCCGGCCCGGCAATGTCGATGGCGTCCACCCAGCGCACAAATGGTGACGTCTTTAACAATTCACTTCGGAGGGTTTCAGCCAGTTGGCGCGGGTTCAATTTCAGCGGTTTGGCGAGTTGCATGGCCACCGTAGTGGCCAGGTCACCGTGCGCCGCGACCTTGGGCGACTCAAACACCGCCTTGGCGCCGGCACCAGGCACGTGTTTTTCCAGCTCTGAGGCCAAGGCTTCCAGCAATTCAATTTTTACAGACAACATGCCCGGATTTTACGGGGCTGGTCGGGAGCCACTGTAAACAAGCGACATGGGGCTGTCAGCGGGATTGCAATCCAGCGCGTTATATGCTGGAATCCACCGCGTGATTCACTTCAAGATGGTTCACTCAACTTCACTTCACCTCGAAAAAAGGAACATGATGAAAAAACTAATGACCGTTATTGCCATGGGTTTGATGCTGTCTTTTGGTGTGGCTCACGCCGCCGATGGCGAAAAGACGGCCCAGCAAAGCAAGATGGGCACTTGCAACAAAGATGCTGGTGAAAAGAAGGGCGACGAACGCAAAGCCTTCATGAAGGAATGCTTGAGCGCCAAACCGGCTGCCGCTGATGGTGCCGCCTGTGACAAATCTGCAGCCGACAAGAAACTTGCCGGTGCCGCCAAGACCAGCCACATCAAGAAGTGCATGGCTGACCAGACTGCTGAAGCCAAACCGGCTGCCAAGTCTGCTGACGCCGCCAAGCCGGTCGCTGCTGCCAAAGCGGCTGAACCCGCCAAGAAGTAAGTTACGGCCTACTGAACCTCAAAGCCCCGCGCAGTTGCTCTGCGTGGGGCTTTGTTTTTTTCTACCGCGATTGCCAGAACCCGGTTTGCCCGTAGTGGTGCTTTAGAAAATCAATCCACAGCCGCACCCGCAACGGCAAATGTTTGCGCTGCGGGAACACCGCATAGATCCCATTGGGCGGTGCGGCAAACTCCTCCAGCACGGGTGCCAGCGTGCCCGCCGCAATCTCGGCCTCCACCTCCCAGATGCTGCGCCAGGCCAGCCCATAACCGGCCAGGCACCAGGCGTGCAGAACCTGCCCGTCGGAGCAATCCAGCGGCCCGCCGGGTTTGAGATGAACCACTTCGGTGGTATCGCCCTTCTTCACGGAGAACGCCCAGCCGCGGGTCTGTGACGCGTCGCTGGAAAGCGTCAGACAGTCAAATTTCAACAAGTCATTGGGATGCAGCGGCACACCGTGCTGTTTGAGGTATTTCGGCGTGGCCACGCACAGCCGCCGGTTGTCGGCCAGCCGCACACTGACCAGCGATGAGTCGGGCATGTCCCCCACACGCACCGCACAGTCAAAGCCCTCCCCTGCCAGGTCCACCACCCGGTCGCTCAGATTGAGTGAGATGGTCACATCCGCGTGCTGCTCGCGAAAGCGCGGCACCAGGGGTGCCACATGACGGCGACCAAAGCCCGCCGGAGCGGTAATGCGCAGATGGCCGCTGGCCTTGACGCCACCCGCGCTGACACTGGCCTCGGCATTGGCAAAATCGGCCAGCAGGCGCTGGCAGTCTTCCATGAAAGCACTGCCTTCGTGCGTCAGAGAAATACGCCGGGTCGTGCGCACCAGCAGCTTGACGCCAAGGCGCTCTTCCAGGGCATCAAGCCGTCGTCCCATGATGGCTGGGGCCACGCCCTCGGCCTTGGCCGCCGCCGTCAGGCTGCCACGGGTCGCCACTGAGACGAAAGATTCAATGGCTTTGAGTTTGTCCATACGCCCGAATTATGCGGGTCGAACGGATTTCAATAGGCCAGTGTCGCGATCGACCTCAGCGCCTGAGGCGTGGTGCTGGGAAAGCCAAAAAACTCCAGGTAAGCCGGAATTTGCTCAAACAGCATGTCAGACCCCACCTGAAAGCGGCAGCCCCGCGCTTGCACGGCGCTCAGGAAGGCGGTCATTTCGGTTTTCATGACGACTTCACCGACAAAAGTGGTGGGGGCAATGCGCGACACGTCCGTGGGCATGGGATCACCTTCATTCATGCCCATGGGGGTGGCATTCACCACGATGTCAAAACCAGCGGGGTCATTGCTGCCTGTGGCGACTTCAAGAAGCGGGTAGTGTTTGGACAAACGCTGACCCAGGCCTTTTGCCGATTCACCGTGCGCGTCAAACAGGCTGATG
Source organism: Rhodoferax sp. (assembly GCA_031411175.1). Lineage (GTDB taxonomy): Bacteria > Pseudomonadota > Gammaproteobacteria > Burkholderiales > Burkholderiaceae_C > JANYCG01. The sequence goes on from JANOAP010000116.1 coordinate 3,037, forward strand.
GCCCCAACGCCTGCCGCAGCCAGTGACGCCGCAATGGCCGAACCCACACCGCCGCAACCCACCACCAGAACACGGGAGCCTTCCAGCACACAGCCCTTGCGGCGCACACCGCGCACAAAGCCCTCGCCATCAAACATGTCGCCCTGCAAACGGCCATCAGGCCCCAAACGCACGGCATTGCATGAACCGGCAATAGCAGCCGTGGGAAACACCTCGTCCAGCAGTGCGACGGTCGTCACCTTGTGCGGCATGGTAATCAGCGCGCCACGGATGTTGGCCAGCTTGAACACCGCACGCAGAAACTCCGGGTAATCCTGCGCATGGCAGCCCATGGGGACAACGATGGCATTGACCCCGGCTTTTTCAAACCAGGGGTTGTAGATCATCGGCGCTTTAAAGGCGTGGGTGGGGAATCCAATATGCGCAACGATTTCAGTGTTGCCGTTGATGCCCATCGTCAGGCCGCCTTTGCCGCAGACACAGCAGCGCGCAATGCGAGCAAATAGCTGTCCACACCGAAACCAGCGATCTGCCCTTTGGCGATTTCCGCAATCACCGAATGATGGCGAAAGGCCTCCCGGGCATGAATGTTGGACATGTGAACCTCAAAAATCGGGCACTTCAAAATGGCCAGCGCATCACGGATACCGTAGCTGTAGTGCGTCCAGGCACCGGCATTGATCAGCACGGCGTCGACGTTGTCAGTGTGCGCCTGGTGAATGCGCTCGCACATGGCTCCTTCAAAATTGGTCTGAAAGTTGGTCACCGTCGCACCCAGCTCCTGGCCCAGCGCAATGAGCGACGCGTCAATCTCGGCCAGCGTCGTGGTGCCGTACTGCTTGGGGTCACGCTTGCCAAACATGTTGAGGTTGATGCCGTTGAGCACAAGAATGTTCATGATGTTCCTTCAGGTTGATGTCAATGGATGCTCAGAGAGTGGACAGCGCAACAACGTGTCCGGTTTTCGCCGCTTCGACAATGGCTTCGGTGATCCGCAGATTCAGCAGGCCATCACGGGCGCTCACCAACGGCTCAGCCTCACCGCGAATAACTTTGCCGAAGTGTTCCATCTGGTGCTTGAGCGGGTCATCCCGCACCAGGCCGACCACGCCCACTTCAAACGCTTTCCACCAAGAGCGGTCTTCAGGGCGCGGGTAGGTTTTCAGGCGCATGGTGGGCACCGACAGACTGCCGTTGGTGCCGGTGATGACGTAACAGTCTTCGTCTTCGTACGTAGGGTAAGCCCTGTTCTCCTGCGAGGTCTGCTCCCAGCTACGTGGGCAGGCCGCCGTATCAGACAACAAGAAGCTGCCCAGCATGCCGTTGGCAAAACGCAGGTTGATGGCTACCGTGTCCTCTACCGGGAAGCCACGGGTGGCGTGGCTGGAGAAAGCCTGCACCGCCACAATGTCACCGCACAGCATGCGCAGGTTGTGGACTTCGTGAATCATGTTGAGCAGGATTGGGCCTGCGCCGATCTCTCGCCGCCAGGGCGCGTCGGCGTAGTAGTGGTCAGGTTTCAAAAAGGTGACGCTGCCCATCACCGCCACCAGCCTACCCAGTTTGCCCGATTCAACCACCTCCCTCGCCTTGGCCATGATGGGGCTGTGCGCGCGGTGATGGCCGATCAGTACTTTTGCGCCAGCAGCTTCAGCGGCTTGAACCAGTTGTTCGCCTCCTGCTACCGTGGTCGCAATGGGTTTTTCCAAAAGAATGGGGATGTTGACCGCAATGCACTGCAAGCCTTGCGTGACATGCAGGTGGTTGGGTGTTGCCAGGACAAGCCCGTCGGGCCGGTCATTGGCCAGCAGTTCGTCAAGGGAGGCATAGAGCGGCACGCCGACCTTGGCAGCGACATCCACCGCCGCCAGGGAAGGATCAACGATGGCCGACAACGCCACGGTGGCACTTTGCAGCGCCACGCCAATGTGGGCCTGCCCGATATACCCCGCACCCGCGACCGCGATACGCGTCTTGCTCATGTCTGTACTGACTCTCTGTTCAATGATTTGCCTATCCAACTCCCAACTCGCGCGGCCGGATGTCCATTCCAGAAATACCGTGGAACCGGCTTTGCCGGGCCGCTGGTATTGCCCCCCTCAAGGGGTGGGATGGGGCTACACGCAGTGAGCCCCAACGGGGGGTAGGTTATTTCCGCAGTTTGGCGAGCTCAGCCATCATTTCATTGACCGTAGCTTCGCCCACGTTGACCGTGTACTTAGCAATCACGGGCTTCATTTTCTCGCGCAGCTTGGCGACCTCAGCGGGTGGGAACTGGGTCACAGTCATGCCATTTTTCTTCAAAAGCTCCAGGTTGGCAGCGACAGCGGCACGCGACTGCTCACGCTGGCTCTTCGCCGCTTCGTCTGCCGAGTCGTCAAGAATTTTCTTCTCCGCAGGCGTCAGTGTGTCCCACACCTTCTTGCTGAAAATCACCGATTGCGGGTTGTACTGGTGATTGGTCAGCGCAATGTTCTTTTGCACTTCCCAGAACTTGTTGGCAGCAATCACCGAGATCGGATTTTCCTGGCCGTCGATGGCTTTCTGTTCCAAACCGCCATACACCTCAGGGAAAGGCATAGGGGTTGGATTGGCACCCAGCGCCTTCACCCAGTCCACATTAATGGGGTTGGGGATCACGCGCAGTTTCAATCCGTCAATGTCTTCCACCTTGTTCAGGGGACGCTTGCTGTTGGTCATCTGGCGGTAGCCAAGCTCCCAGTAAGACAAGCCCACCAGACCCTTGGCTTCCAGCAAAGCATGCATTTTTTTGCCGACCGGTCCGTCCACAATGGCGTCC
>JANOAP010000117.1:0-4530 GCA_031411175.1 Rhodoferax sp.
TGGAGCGCAGGCTTGGCCTTGGCGGCAAGCTCGACAAACTCCTTGACGGTGCGGGCCGGTGACGACATGGGAACGCACAGGTAGCTGGGTGACATCGAGAACCGGCTGACCGGCACAAAATCCTTGGGAGCCCAGCGCAGATTGGCTTCCTGCATCGGGTTGTTGATCATGAAGGACGCCGACACAATGAGCGTGTAACCATCAGCAGTAGAGCGGGCCACGGCTTCGGCGGCAATATTGCCATTGGCACCGGGTCGCGCTTCCACCACAATCGCCTGGCCCAGTTCGGTGGCCAGGCTTTGCGTTAGCGCACGGGCCTGCACATCCACCACACCGCCAGCCGGGTAGGGCACGATCACCTTGATGGGGCGCGAGGGATAGGCGTCCTGGGCGCTGGCCCAGAGGGGGATCAGGAGGGCGGTCATTGCGCCAGCCAGTGAGAGGGATCTTTTGTTCATGGTTTGTCTCCGGTTCCGCTTCTTGCGGGTTTGTGGATTGTTCCCTAAATTGTGGTTGTTTGTATTCGCGGTGTTGAGGCCAGTTGGTGGCGGACACAGGCCGACGCGGCACTCAGACTCCGCGGCTGTCCCCCATCTCGGTCTATGACCGATTCTTCCTCCTTGATGCCGCTACGCTGAATGCCACGCCGACCCGTGTCTGATAGCGCTGTGGATGTTCAGTCTGCGAAAACCACCGCCCGCACAGAGCCTACGCTTCAACCGGCTCCCGGGTCGCCAACCACAGCCCCACGATGATCAACCCTGTTGCACCCACCATCCAGCCGTCAAACGGTTCATGCAACATCAGGCTACCCAGAATACCGGCAGTGACCGGGTTGAGCGACAGGAAGATCGTCACCCGCGTGGGCGTCTCATGCTTGAGGGCGTACAGCCACAAAAAATAGCCAATGCCACTGGACACACCGATGAAGCTAATCGCGGCCCAGGCGTGGAGTGAAAACGTGCCCACCCGCTGCGGCCAGTGTTCGGGCAGCGCGAGCAACGACAGGAAAATCACCGAGGCGAACATCGCAAATGCGCTCACATTCAGCGTGGGGTAGCGCTTCAGATACGGCCTGTAAAACACGCTGCAAAGCGCGCCTACAAAAGCGCTGGCCAGCACGGCCAGTTCACCCCACCATGGGCCTGTGCCAAAGCTGGCAATTTTGGGTGCCATGGACACGCCCACACCCGCCACCGACAGCACCACACCCGCCACCAACCGCAGGTTGATGGGCTCGCGTCCCAGCAGGCTGGAAAGCAGCAGCGTTAACAGCGGGAACAGGCTGAAGATCAGCGCCGCAGGGGCTGCGCCAATGTGTTGCAGGCCAAAATTGAGCAGCGCGATCAGCACGCCAAATTGGCCAATGCCCAGTGCCGCCATCGCGGCCAGATCGGGTTTCGCTATGCCTTTAATAGCTAACCAAGAACGTTCCACGGGGTCTACAGGCCATTTTTTCCGAATAACAAAGGGCAAAAGGCATAAAAAACCAATGCCATAGCGCAACATGGCCAGCGTGAGTGGTGGCACGTCGGTGACTGCCATGCGCGTGGCCACGATGGCTGCGCCCACCTGCACACCTGTGGCAGCAGCGGCCAGCAGGGCAAGGTTCAAAGCTTCAGTTCCCAGGTTTCACCCATCTGCGGCGAGCCATAGCCGTCATGCGTTTCGGTGTGGGTGAGTTTGAAGCCACGGCTGGCGTAGATGGCGCGGGCCGCCGTTAGGCACTGGTTGGTCCACAGCACCAGTTTCTTGTAGCCTTTGACTCGCGCGAAGGCAATGACTTCATCGGTCAGCCGTGCGCCCAGGCCCAGTCCGCGTGCCTGTGGCGTGAGGATCAGCAGGCGCAGTTGTGCTACGGTTTTTGACTTGCGCACCACGAAGACCGAGCCCGCCTTCTGGTCGTTGACCTCGGCGATCCAGCAACGCTCCCACTCGGGCTGCAAGTCGCGTTGGTAGTTGGCAATGACGTCGGCAACAAGCCCTTCAAAGGATTGGTTCCAGCCGTACTCGCGCGCGTAAATTTCACCGTGCTGTTGCACTACCCAGCCCAGGTCGCCGGGTTGCGGGTCGCGCAGCATGATGGTGGGTTTGGCCGTCGGCGCGGGTGGCGTGGGCCGTGGGGAAGCGGCCTCATCCGGTTGCAGCAGGCCTTGAATGGTCTGCATCGCATCGATCATCTGGGCCTGTTTCGGCGCGGGCACGGCACCCAACAGTTGGGCCGCTTCATCACGTGAGCGCTGCTGCAACGGCGCAAACACCTTGAACCCGGCGGCGGTGAGCGTCAACAGGCTTTGCCGCGCGTCTTGGGGCGCGGGTGAGCGGCGCACCCATTTGCGCGTCTCGAAGCGGTGCAGGATGCGGCTGAGGTAGCCCATGTCCAGTTCCAGCGTGCGCGCCAAAGCGGTGGCGGTGAGCGGCTGGACCACATCGGCCGGGTGATGCGCCAGCTCATACAGGATGCGCACTTCGGTCAGTGAAAACTCGCTGCCCAGATAGGGCGCGAGCACGCCAATGCGCTGGGTGTAAAAGCGGTTGAAGGCACGCAGGGCCTTGACGTGCTCAGGCGTGGTGGGCGCTACACGGGTTTGGAGTTGCAGGGGCTTGGGGTGCGTCATGGCTGTCATCTTCAGTCAAATGGTTGACGCAGTCAAGCTTAAGTGTGGCAAGTCAATGTGCCAAGTCGCGTAACCGACTGCGGGGGCGCGGCGGGCGGGTAATATGCCTGCATGCCACCTAATGCCGTCTCTCCATTTTCTTCCCCTGTTCCTGAAAGTTCGCCCGTCGATGTCCAGGCTTTGCGCAAGACGCTGGGCCAGTTCGCCACGGGCGTGACCGTGATCGCCGCGCGTGCCGCAGACGGCGCGCTGGTGGGCCTCACAGCCAACTCGTTTGGCGCGCTGTCGCTGGACCCACCGCTGATCGTGTGGGCACTGCGCAAGTCGTCGCCCAGCCTGCCCGTGTTTGAGGGCAGCGACCGGTTTGTGGTCAGCGTGCTGGCCGAAGCGCAAGTGGAGGTGTCGCGCCGGTTCGCATCGCACGCGCCTGACAAGTTCGACGGCGTGGCCCACGCGCTCAACGAGCATGGCGTGCCGCTGATTCATGGTGCCACCGCCTGGTTTGAATGCCGCACCGTGTCGCGGCAGATCGCCGGTGACCACTGCCTGTTTGTCGCCGAGGTAGAGCGCTTTACCAGTGCCGATGCAGCGCCGCTGCTGTTCCACGCCGGTGGCTACTTTGCACTCGGCTCCCGCCTTTGAAAGCCTGACATGCTCCAGCAACGAATTGAAGCCAAATGGATTGACTGCTTTGCCGATACCTTTGCGCTGTGCGGCGTGAAGCCGGGGGACACGGCCGCCATCCTGTCCGAAACCCAGTCGCGCCCCGTGAACGTGCAACTGGCCGAGCTGGCCCTGGCGCGCCTGGGTGCCAGAGTGTTTCATGTGGTGCTGACCAGCCCGAAGCTGACCGCACCCGTGCCCGTACGCTCCACTGGTGCATCAGATGCCATTGGGGCGCTAGCCCCCGTCATTAAAGCTCTGGCAGCTTCTGTTTTTGTAGCGGACCTGACGGTGGAAGGCCTGCTGCATGCGCCCGAGCTGCCCGAGATTCTGGCGGGCGGTGCGCGCGTGCTGATGGTGTCCAACGAGCACCCGGAAGTGCTGGAACGCTGCCGGCCCGACCCTGGCCTGGAGGCGCGCGTGAAGACGGGTATGAAGCGGCTGCGCAGCGCTAAAACCATGCAGGTCACGTCCAGTGTAGGCACGAGCCTGTCGATTTCTCTGGCTGATGCGCAGGGGAGCAGTGCGCGGGTGGGTGGCGGCTGGGGTTTTACAGCCCGGCCTGGCAGCATCTCGCACTGGCCCGGCGGGCTGTGCCTGGCGTTTCCAGCCAAGGGCAGTGTCAATGGCATCCTGGTGATGAACGAGGGCGACGTGAACCTCACTTTCAAGCGTTACCTGGAAAAGCCGGTGGTGTTGACCATCGTGGATGACTTTGTGACCGATATCGGCGGCACCGGTCTGGACGCCGACCTGATGCGCAGCTACCTCGCTGCGTGGGCAAATGACGAGGGAAGCCGCGAGGCCTATGCCGTGTCGCATGTGGGCTGGGGCATGAACACCGGCGCGCGCTGGGACTCCATGGCGTTTTATGACAAGAACGATTTCAACGGCACCGAGTTGCGCGCGTTTGCCGGCAACTTTTTGTATTCCACCGGGGCCAATGAAGTGGCCGGCCGCCATACGCTGGGGCATTTCGATTTGCCTCTGCGAGGCTGCACGGTGAAGCTGGACGAAACCGTGGTGATTGATGCGGGCCAGTTGTGCCCCGAGCTGGCCTAGCGCTCTTCATTCCAGCACATCCATGAGCACGCCCCATTTCATCGAAGCCGGAGCAGGCGACACCACCGTGTTTTTGCTGCACGGTGTGGGTGGTGGCTCCCGGGCCTGGGATCAGACGTTACCCGTGCTGGCCGCCCAGGGCTACCACTGCATTGCGTGGGACATGCCGGGTTATGGTGGCTCTGCG
>JANOAP010000118.1:0-4856 GCA_031411175.1 Rhodoferax sp.
CCTAAAAGGGCACCCGCGGCTTCCGGATACGTAAGGTTTGCCTGCTCGGCCATCAGCGCACAGCAGTGCTCCTTTTCGAAAGGCTGCTCTTGATCGAGGATCAGCTTGAATGGCATGAGCTTTAACGTAATGTCCAGAGCAACGACAAGTGCTCAATAAGCTGGGCTCTGCTCAATATGCTGTTCATCAAATCCTCCTGAAAGTGGCTTGCAGCCTCACGCTTACTGGTTTTGATTCTGTCAAGTGGATATCGACATTCTGGCAGACCCTTCGCAGCAACTCCCGCAGGCTGAGGTGATAAGACAAGGGGACCGGGCTTTGGACCGGAATGCGCGCGGTAGCAGCCGTGACGTACTTCAAAAAATCAAGGCAACCCTGCCGCCGATTTTTGGTTCTCGCGCGTGCTTCCGGACCAAAACCGCATGCCCCTTGCCTTGTCGCCTCAACCGGGCCACAGTTAACGAACCAGCCCTACAGCAACAAAATCAAAGAGACCAACTCATCTGCGTAGAAGGCCGCTGGCTAAAGGCGGCGTACCACTGCGCCACCTTCGGATAGCGCTCACGCCACAGCAGTTCAGTAAAGCGCAAGTCCAGATACCAAAGCGCGCAGGCCATAGACAGCGAGCCAATGTCCACGCGCCCCGCCAGACCCTGCAAGTTACCTTCCAGATACGCCAGGGCCGTTTCAGTTTTATAGAGCTGACCGGCCCGCCACTCCTTACAGCGAATCGCCTCGGGCCGCGCCCCGTCTTGATAGCGGGCCAGCAGCGCGGCGTCCAGAATGCCGTCGGCCAGCGACTGCAATGTCAGCGCCTCCCAGCGGGCCTTGCCGGATTTGGGAAATAGCGCGCCGTTACCCAGGTCGTCCAGGTACTCACAGATCACGCGGCTGTCATACAGGGCCTGGCCGTCATCGGTGATCAGGGTGGGCACCTTGCCCAGCGGGTTCTTTGCAATGATGGTCTGGTCGCGTGTAACCGGGTGGGCATTGGACGGCAGCAGATCGATGCGGCCGGTCAGCCCCAACTCATGGGCGACGACCATGCATTTGCGGACATAAGGGGATGTGGGCGAGAAGAAGAGCTTCATGGGTTTCCTCGGGTGGGGTTCGCGGGTCGGTGCAGGCGGCTCAGTGTAATGGCGCGGCCCCTCCATCATCAATAATGGAGGCAATGAGTTCTCTTGCACCGCCGCCAGTCGATTCGGCAATTTCCACCCCTCCTGACACCCCCATCCAGAGCAATGCTGATGGCAACAGTGAAGGCATCAGCCCCGCTCTGCTGGAGCAGGCCCGCGCGCGGCTCGAAGTGCTTTACGCCGAAGTTGCCAAGTCGTGGCCGGGCTTTATTGCCCGCCCAGGTCAATACCAGATGATGCACGCGGCGCTGCTCACGTTTCTCAACGCCAAAGCGCCTGAAGACGAGACGCGCCAAGGCAACAACCTGGCGCAGCTAGAGGCCGGCACGGGCACGGGCAAGACCGTGGCCTACTGCCTGGCAGCCATCGTGGCGTCGGAGCTGTTGAAGAAAACGGTGATTGTCTCCACCGCCACGGTGGCACTGCAAGAGCAGCTCTTCAACAAAGACCTGCCCCGCTTGGCAGAGATCATTCCCGAACTCAAGTTCGACATTCTCAAAGGCCGTGGCCGCTACATCTGTGAGAGCCGCCTGGAAGGTGCCATTCATGATGACGAGCAGGATTCGCTGATCATGGATGAATTGCAGGAGGCGTTTCCGGATGTGCGCTGGCAGCCCAGTGGCCTGTCGCGCGACCATGCGGAGGCAATGGTGTGGTTCAAGTTCGCCGCCAAAAAACTCCACTCGGGCAGTTGGGATGGAGACATTGACAGCCTGGACAAACCACCCGACCCCGAAGACTGGCGCCAGGTGCAAGCCAACGCCAATGCCTGCAATGGCGGCAAGTGTGAATACTTCAGAAGCTGTGCGTTCTTCAAGGCGCGGCGGCAGGCGGCCACGGCCACGCTGCAAGTGGCCAACCATGCCTTGATTCTGGCCACGTTGCAGACGGACAGCACGCTGATCGACCCCGGCAACACGCTGTTTGTGTTTGATGAGGCCCACCACCTGCCGCAGATTGCGGGCGACCAGTTTTCTTACCGCGCCCGACTCGGTACCAGTGTGAAGCTGCTCACCAGCCTGCGCACGGTGGCCATGCGCCATGGCCGAAGCCTGCCGGCGTCATCGCGCCCGGACCCGGTGGCCTTTGCCCAGGTTGTGACCGAGTGCACGGACAAACTCGCTGTGCTGGAAGACTACTGGGCGCAAGCGCAACTGGTGAACGCGGACAAAGCGGTGCACCGATTTCAGCAAGGGCGCATTCCGTCTGAGCTGGTGATGGTGTGCGGCGAGTTGGCCATTGTTCTTCATGCGTTGATCGACGTGGTGTCTGGTGTGGCCACGGCGCTGATGGACACGGACGAATCCCTGTCACCGTCCGAGCGTGACGAGCGAAGCCGTGCCGGTGTGGAATTGGGTGTGTACCGCGCTCGGTTGGACACGCTGGAGAAACTGTTTCGCGCCTGGGCCACCCACGACAAAGTGCCCTGGGCCAAGTGGATTGAGTACGCCGACAGCGCCACGCCCGACGTGTGGCTGTGCGCCAGCCCCATGACGGCGGCGCAACTCCTGTCACGCGGGCTGTGGAAAAGTGTGAGCGCAGCGGTTTGCACATCAGCCACGTTGACGGCCTGTGGCAGCTTCGATTTCTTTGACCGCCTGAGCGGGCTGAACCGTTTCCCCGAGCGGCGTGCGCTGGTGGTGGACTCGCCGTTTGATTACGCCACGCAGGGCGAGCTGCGCATTGTCGCCATGAAAAACTCGCCCAAGAATGCAGGGTTTTCGGATGAGTTGTGCCATAGGTTGCCTGGCCTACTGCGTGAGCATCCGCATGGGCAACTGGTGTTGTTCACGTCTCGGCGGCAAATGCAGGCCTGCCATGCGGCCTTGCCCAAAGACTTGTTAGATCAGGTGCAGATGCAGGGTGCCAGCTCGCGGACTGAGTTGCTGAAAGAGCACGCGCGGCGCGTCACTCAAGGTGAGCGCAGCATTATTTTTGGTTTGCAATCGTTTGGCGAAGGCATCGATTTGCCGGGTCAGCTGTGTGAACACGTGCTGATCGACAAGCTGCCGTTCACGCCACCCAACTCGCCAGTTGAGGAAGCGCTGGCCGAGTGGCTGAGCGCGCAGGGGCGCGACCCGTTCAATGAAATATCGGTACCACGCGCAAGTATGAAACTGGCCCAGTGGGCTGGGCGCGGCGTACGCACCGTGACCGATCGCGCGGTGATCACCGTGTGCGACACGCGCCTGGGCTCAACGCGTTACGGCAAGGATATCCTGGCCGGGTTGCCACCGTTTCCGGTGGTGCGGGCCTGACCCCAAACCAAAACCGCAAGACCGCTTATTTGGAGGCGGCACCCAGCTTCATCATTTCGTGCATGTCGGACTGAGCCGCCATGCCCTTGGTCAGCTTCATCTTTTTCCACATGCTGGCGTGGTAATTGTTGTACTCGGTGCGTGAGATCATGCCGTCGCCATTGGCGTCCATGGGTTTCGCGGTTTCCGCGCTGGCTTCTTTGCGAGCCTCAACTTTCGCTTCAGCGGCAGCACCCGCTTTTGCGCTGATCGGTGTCTTGCCCGGCTCAGTGATCGTGGTAGGTGATTGCGCGAAGGTGGCGGCGCAGGCCAGGGCCAGGGTCGTGGCGATTAGAACTTGTTTCACAGTGGAACTCCAGAAGAAGTGGGCGAAATTGCCCATGCGCCATTCTTGAGGGGTTCGACAAAATCTCTTGTAGGAGGCTGTCGGCTGAGCCTGTCAGTCGGCAGCCTGATCTTCTGGCGTTTGGGTTCTCCAGCGCCTAACTACCGGGGTACTGTCGCGGCCGGATACTTTCTGCCGGTCAGAAACTCGACGCCTTCAGGCCCATAGCGCTCGGCGTGGGGTTCTGCCAGCGGCAGGCTGAAGATATCGCCCGTCTTGTAATGATGTTGAGCGCCGCCAAAAGTGAGGGTCAACTCGCCGCGTAGCAAAAGCGCCTTGACTTCCCACGCGTGGGTATGCGTGTCCACAAAGCCATCAGGTTTTTGCGTCAAGGTAAGGACTTCCTGAAATCCTTCGCGCGTCAGCATGTCGGCAAATTGTTCGCGGTTCATATTTCTCTCCTCAATTTAGGCGGGCGCAAACATCCCCTCCATCTCGCGCCGCACTTTGTACGCATCGGTGCTGGTGTCCATGGCCACGTCAGCCCAGCTCAGGCTCTGGCCTTTCTTCACCGCACGCACCACCTTCACTTGGTGCGCCAGGCCCAAGGGTAGACCGCCCAGCTGCACCGATGTCTCGGCAGGCAGCAGCTTGCCCCACACCGTGTAGCCGCCTTCACCGTCCAGCATGTCGCCCGGTTTCAAGTCCTTCTTGGCCGTGGCCACCACATCGGCATTCCAGCAGGTAGCCACGCCCGTGGGCTCGCCGCGCAGGGCAACGGAGGCTACCGATACGCCCACTTCCAGCCCGATCAGATGCCAGCGCTTGTACAGCGTGAAATAACGCCCGCTGGGGTCGGTGTGGGCGTTGTATTCTTCAAAGCAGTTCTTGATGTAGTCGGTTTCGGCCTCCACCGTCACCCACACGCCCATGCGGATGTCGTAAGGGATCTTGCGGCCATTGGCTTCCAGGGACGAGATCACCTCCACCATGCCCTTGCGCTCCAGCACACCGCCTTCACTGATGGGACGTGTGACAAACGGAATGTCCTCCACACTGGCGGGTGGGTACAACAAGCCGTTGCTCGGTACCGTCAGGCCTGTGGCGTTGGCCACGGCGGTGCTTTCTATCGAC
>JANOAP010000119.1:0-2516 GCA_031411175.1 Rhodoferax sp.
GTTGTGAGACGGCGCGGCGGTCTCGGTCAGGCCATAGCCCTCTACGTAACGCAGACCATATTGCTCAAACAGGCGCTGCGCCACGGCCTGCGGCATGGCCGCACCACCGCCGCCAATGCCGGTCAGCCCGCTCAGATTGAACGTGGCGAAATTCGGGCTCCCCAGCAGGTCAATCACCATGGTGGGTATGTTGGTCCAGCTGGTCACCTTCCAGCGGGAAATCATGCGCCCGGCCAGCTCACGCTCCCACCGCGGCATGATGACCATGGTTGCGCCCAGGCGAATACAGCCGTGCATCAGCGGAACAATGCCGGTGATGTGAAACATGGGCACCACCGTCAGCACCACGCCCTCGGCCGACCCGCTGCCCCACAGGCCTGCGCCGATGGCGTTGTGCATGATGCTGCTGTGCAGGTGCATGCAGCCCTTGGGCAGGCCGGTGGTGCCACTGGTGTAGGGCAGCAGCGCCAGGTCACCAGGTCCCACGGTGAGCGCCGGTACTGGCGTCGTCACGCTGACCGCCGTGTCCCAGGAATGAACCTGCCCACCCTGCAGCGCCGGTAATGCATGGCGGGGCATCAGCCAGTCGCGCCAAAGGTCTGGCGGCGCGTCGTCACCCGTCACCTGGGCATCAAAAGCATCCGTGAAATGGGTCACCACCAGATGGTCAAGCCGCGCGGGCGCTGCAAGGGAATCGCTGGCGCGGACCAGTTCTGGCGCCAGATCTGACGTGGTGATGGCCACTTTCGCACCCGGATCCGTGATGTAGTGCTTGAGCTCTTCAGCACGGTTCATCGGGTTCACAGGCACCACCACCGCATTGGCGCGCAAAATAGCAAAGTGGGCAATCACCAGTTGCGGGCAGTTTTGCATGCTGAGCACAACACGGTCACCTTTTCTGACCCCTAGACTAAATAAACAGGCTGCGAGACGCTCCGCTTTTTGTAGCACTTCATGGTAAGTGAAGACGCGTCCAAAAAATACCAGTGCCGCCTTGTGGGGGTAGCGCCGCGCACTGGTTTCCAGGTTGTCCCACAGAGATGTTTCTGGCAACGTGATGGCGTGCGGCAGGCGCTTCGGCCAGAACTTATGGTGGGCTTTCGTTGACATTGGGTTGAGTCTCCTGTTGCCCTGAGCGTAACGCCGGGCACGGTGCAGCGCATCCGGGTAGGCCCCAGTCTGCCATGGGCTCCACAAATGGCATGAAAGCTGCTTCAAAGTTCTGCGCCCCGCGATCGGTACAAAAGCGATTGCGCATGCAAAGCCTTATGCAAATTATGTATGGAAGCCCCGTGCAAACCCGGTAGCGCCCCCTTCTGGAGCGGCGCTATCATCCGCGCACATGCCGACGCCTCATTTTGGGCCGATGTACCGGATTGGACTATTTTTTTGGTTCCCGACCGTTTTTTTACTGGAGAAAAGATTTATGACAATGAAACAAATCAAGCTGGCTGCCGCTTTGGTCGCCGTTTTGGGCGCAGCATTGGCAGCGCCTGCACATGCCGGTAAAACGCTGGACGCCATCAAAGCGCGGGGCCAAGTGGTCTGCGGCGTTAACACCGGCCTGGCGGGCTTTGCCGCTGCCGATTCATCCGGCAAGTGGTCGGGCCTGGACATTGACGTCTGCAAAGCCCTCGCCGCAGCCGTGTTGAGCGATGCTGAAAAAGTCAAATACGTGCCGTTGAACGCACAGCAGCGCTTCACCGCCCTGCAGTCTGGCGAAGTGGATGTGCTGGCCCGCAACACCACCTTCACCCTGACCCGTGATGCGTCCTTGGGCCTGAGCCTGACGGTCACCAACTTCTATGATGGCCAGGGCTTCATGGTGCCGGTCAAGAGCAAGATGAAGAGCGCCAAGCAGCTCAAGGGGCAGACCGTGTGCGTGCAGTCCGGCACCACCACAGAGAAAAACCTGACCGACTACTCGAAGGCCAACAACCTGGGCATCAAGCCGGTGGTGTTCGAGAAGCTCGAAGCCGCTGAAAACGCCTACTTCACGGGCCGTTGCATCGCCTACACCACGGATGCATCGGGCCTGTCATCCACCCGCAGCAAGGTCGCCAAAGACCCCAAGGAACACATGATCTTGCCGGAGCTGATCTCCAAAGAGCCTCTGGGCCCCATGGTGCGCCGCGGTGATGACGAATGGTTTGCCATTGTCAAATGGGTGATGTACGGCATGATGGAAGCGGAAGAATACGGCGTTACGCAGGCCAATGTGGACCAGATGAAATCCAGCGCGGACCCGGTGGTGCAACGCTTGTTGGGCGGTGGTAATGAAGACACGGGCAAGCTGCTGGGCCTTGACAAGGATTGGATGGCGCGCGCCATCAAGGCCGTGGGCAACTACGGTGAAAGCTACGAGCGCAACGTCGGCCCCAGCACCCCGCTGAACCTCCCGCGTGGCGTCAACAACCTCTGGAACAAGGGCGGCCTGATGTACGCCTATCCGATCCGTTGATCTGCTGACACACTGACCCGCCGCTGCTGCCGGAACCAATGACCTGGGTCCGGCG
>JANOAP010000120.1:0-14909 GCA_031411175.1 Rhodoferax sp.
GACTGGTGCAATAACGACCGGGCACCACGAGACCACTCCGTACAGGAATCAGAGATGGACTTGTGGAGCAATGAATCTCACGAAAAATACTTCGCATGACCATGAATGAGCAAGCTATGAATCAACACAACAACATCGACCCGGCAACCGGACTGCGCAAAGGCAGCTTCGGCATCGGAACCTATGCCGCCAAGCCGGGCGGGCAGGCATTCCCCGGACTCGTGCTTCCAGACGGTCGAGTGGCGAACCTGTCCACGCGCTGGCGCGACACCCATGAAATATTCGACGATTGGGAGAGAAACTTCGATGCACTGGTGGACATTGCCGCCAAGCCATCTGGCGAGCAGCATGACTTCAACCTGTTGCAGCTCCTCAAGCCGCTCTCCCATCCCAATTTGCTTTGCGCGGGTGCCAACTACAAGACCCACGTGGCGCAAATGCTCGCGAAGAACCACTTTAACCAGCACAACAGGCTGAAGGGCGAGAGTGATGAGGCCTTCTACCAGCGCAACTACGCCATGATGGAAAAGCGCGCACGCGAGGGCACGCCTTTCTTCTGGACGGGCCTGCACTCTTCCCTTGTCGGTGCCAACAGTGACGTGATCCTGCCTGTGTTGGGCGAGCAACCAGACTGGGAGCTTGAACTGGGCGTCGTGGTCGGCAAACATCAACGGTACGCAACTGTCGAACAGGCTCAAGCCCTGGTCGCCGGGTACGTCATGGTTAACGATATCGGGACCGTAGATATCTTTCGCCGCACGGACATCCCGTGGCAGTACGACTGGGTCAGCAAGCACCAGCCGACCTTCAAGCCCGCCGGGCCTTTCATCGTGCCAGCCGCATTTATAAGGCCCGACGAGGCACTGCAGATCCGCCTGACCCTGAACGGGGCCGTCATGCAGGACTGGCCGAGCGACGACATGATCTTCGGGCCAGCACAGATACTGGCCTACGCCTCAGAACGGATCAACCTGACGCCCGGCGACATGCTGCTGACAGGCTCGCCCCCAGGCAACGGCATGCACCATGGCCAGTTCATGAAGGACGGCGACATCATGGAAAGCTCCATCACCGGACTGGGCCGCCAGCGCAATCGCTGCGTGAAAGAGGTTGCTCCAGACCACCCATTGGCGTTCGGACTCTGGAAAAACGCCGAAACGGCAACCTCAACCTGATGGTCTGGCTTCATTGTTGCGGGCATCCACGTTGCGCCGCCGAGGGTGTAGCGCGCTCGGCGGGTGCTTCATCCGCTTCAAGCCGTCGGCGTCCTTTCACCGTAGATCTGCACTGCCACGTGCTGACACCCCAGGTTGAAAATCTGGTCGCCGACCGGCCGGAGAAAAAGGCGGAGCATGAACTGATGCTCCGAAGCATGGGCGTTGACTCGGTAGCACACAACCAGGCCGTGATGCTGCCGCAAGCTGGCCCCAAGCTCACCCGCCTGGAGCAGCGCTTGGCCGATATGGATGCCATGGGTGTCGACCTGCAAGTCATGAGCCCGTCGCCCAGCCAATACAATTACTGGGCAGATCGTGCGCTGGCAGGTGAGATCGTCCGTGTGCAGAACGAGCATATTGCGCAACTGTGCGAGCGCTACCCGAAACGCCTGGCCGGTCTTGGCACTGTGGCGCTGCAGCACCCGGACCTCGCTTGCAAGCAGCTCACCTACGCGGTCCGCACACTGGGCCTCAAGGGCATCGAGATTTCCACGTCGGTCAACGGACGCGAGCTTTCAGACCCAGCGCTGCGGCCCCTGTGGCAAGAGGCCGAGGCGCTCGGCGCGGTTGTGTTTATCCACCCTTTTGGGACCAGTCTGGGTGACCGTTCTGCGACACACTATCTTTCAAACACCATCGGGCAGCCGCTGGAGACCACGCTGGCCTTGTCGCATTTGATCTTCCACGGGGTGCTTGATGCCTACCCGAAGCTGAAGATCGTGGCGGCACATGGTGGCGGATACCTGCCAAGCTATGTGGGTCGCAGTGATCATGCCCATTCGGTCAGGCCAGAGGCCGCCGCTCAGACGTCGATCCGCCCGTCAGCGCATTTACGCCGCATTTGGTTCGATACCCTTGTCTATGACGCCCTGGCGTTGCGCTACCTGATTGATCGCGTGGGAGCCAGTCAAGTCATTGTCGGTACCGACTATCCATTCGATATGGGGCATTACGACATTCATGGACTGGTAGGGGCTGTACCAGGCCTTACGGACACCGAGCGCGAGGCTATCCTGGGTGGCAATGCCGCACAGCTCATTGACTGGAATATGGCCCTGACAGGCTGAATTTCTGACCCAAGGAGTTTCCACTTGCACAACAGAAGAGCATTCATCGAACGAATGGCCGTGTCTGCCGGCGTGGCGCAACTGGGCTTAGCTTCAAGTGTCACGGCGCAGACCACTCCGGGGGCGAAGATCATCGTCCCGTTTCCACCGGGCGGTCAGACTGACCTGTTCGCTCGCACCGTCGCACAGGGCATTCAGCAGCGCAGCCCGCAAGTCATCACAGTTGAGAATCGTCCCGGAGCGGGTGGCATGATCGGCTTGCAGGGACTGCTGGGGGTGCCCGCCGATGGCACCACGATGTTGCTGGCCACACCAGCAACCTTGATCGCTCCGTTGTTGCAGAAACGAAACCTGGATGTATTGGCTGAGATCGAACCGGTTGCGCTGCTCGCGTCCGGTGGGAGTCTTGTTCTCGTGAACGAAAAAGTCCCCGTTACGGATCTCGCCTCCTTTGTCAGCTATGCGAAGCAGAACCCGGGCAAGCTCACATATGCCAGCAACGGACCAGGATCTGCTGCACACCTGTTCACGGAATACCTCAAGGCGCAATTGGGGATTGACCTCATGCATGTGCCCTACAAAGGCGGTGCCCCCGCTGCGATGGCGATAAGGACAGGTGAAGTTGACGTCATCATCATTGACGAAGCGAACGCCGCACCGTTAATGAAGGAGGGAAAAGTGAGGGCGGTGGCCCAGACCGGACTTGCCGCGCTGGATTCGTTTCCGCGACTTGCACGGGTGGCTGATGTCACACCTGGTTTCGATGAGAGCTTCTGGATGGGCATTGTTGTGAAAAAGGGAACTCCTGCAGCCACGGTCGACAGACTGCACCAGCTTGTCAGCGCGGTTGTGCAAACGGAATTACAGGAGCCCGCAAAGCGCGCGGGTTTTAGCATCGGAACCTCATCGCGAACCGGCTTTGCGGAGTTCATGGTACGCGAGAGCGACAAGTGGCTCCGTGTTATTCGCACCAACAATATTACTTCCAGCTAACTGCACGTTTCATCTTCAACAAGCCCCTTGCCATGCGCCGCAGCCCGGTGGTGCAACCTTTGCGCTGATGGACTTTGCAAAGTGAATCAGGGTTTGTACGAATGTTCAAATCATTTGTACAAGCGTTCAATCTATTGGTATGGATGCCCGTGTACGCCCTCAGCCCAAATCTTTGTCCAAGCCTGTGGTCAAGCCCGACCGCAAGCATGACATCCTGCTGGCGGCAGAGAAGCTGTTTGCACAGCACAGCTACCACGCGGTGTCGATACGCCAGATCGCCGAAGAGGCAGGCGTGCCCCTGGCCCTGGTGGCTTACTACTATGGCCAGAAGCATGAGCTGTTTCATGCCATCTTCGAGCACTGGGCTGGCACCATCAACGAGCGCCTGACCGCATTGCGCGCGGTAGAGCAGCAACCCCATGACAAGCAAAAACTGCGGCGCATTGTGGAGGCCTTCATTGGCCCCGTGATCCGCCTGCGTGCCAGTAGCGAGGGCGAATACTACGCCCAGCTCATGACGCAGGGCCTGAGCTCGCAACAAGGCGAGGCCGACCGCGTGTTGCGCGACTTCTTCGACCCCATGGCTGATGCCTTTATCAGCGCCCTGCTGGCCACCTTGCGCCACGACCTGCCCCAGCTTACGCGCGGCACTGTGGCGTGGTGCTACCAGTTTGCGCTGGGTGCTTTGCTGCAACACATCAACGACCTGCGTGTAGAGCGCCTGTCGCGCGGCGAAAACCGCGCCAATGATCCGCTGGCTGCGCCCATGCTGATTGATTTCATCGTTCACGGCATCCGGGGTGTCGTGACGCCTGCCCCTTCCCCCCGATCCAGAAACAGGAGACTCACATGACCCCCACCCGCCATCCCAATCGCCGCACCATGCTGGCCACCTCCGCAGCAGCCCTTGCCGCAGCGGCCGTGCCCGCCTTTGCGCAGTCGCCCACAAAAATCGTTTTTGGCTTCACGGGTGTCAGCGACTTTGCCACCGTGTTCATCGCCAAGGAAGAAGGCTACTTCAGCAAGCGCAATCTGGACGTGGAGCCCAAATTCATTCCCTTGAACCCCTCCATCCCGGCGGCGATTCAGGCGGACTCGTTGCAAATGGGCGGACCTACGCCGTCGGTGTACCTGCAGGCGGTAGACGGCGGGCTGGACCACGTGGTCATCAGCGGTGGCGGGCTCACGGCCAAGAACATGACGGGTGTGGGTTTTGTGGCCCGCGCCGGCAGTGGCATTAAAACGCCACAAGACTGCATCGGCAAGAAAATCGGCGTGCCGGGTCTGGGCGCTTACCTGCATGTGACCTTTCGTGCCTGGCTCAAAAGCAATGGGGTGGACTACAGCAAGGTGAACTTCATCGAGGCGTCTTTCCCCCAGCATGGCGACCTGCTGCGCGGTGGCTCGCTGGACGGCGTGGTCACCGGCGACCCCTTCATGGCGCGCATACTGTCCAGCGGCGCGGGCTATGTGGCGGCCTACTACGTCACCTTTCTGCCCGAGGGCAACCCCAACCTGGTCTTCACCGCGCGGCGCGATTGGGCGCAGAAAAACCCTGCGGCGGCCAAGGCGTTTCGTGAATCCATTGTGGAGGCCGCCGCCTTTCTGGTGAACCCGAAAAATTCTGCCAAGGTGCGCGAACACATCGGCAAGTACATCAAGCTGCCGCCTGAAGTGCTGGCCGTGATCCAGATCAGCCCGCCCGCCGCCGTCATCAACGAAAAGCAGCTCACTTACTGGGTGGACGTGATGCGCGACCAGGGCATGCTGAAAGGCCCGATGAACGTTGCCCAATTGATAATGAAGTGACACCCTGATGAGTCTTTTGCGTTTTGACCAAGTCGCCATCCACCTGGGTGGCCGGGAGATCCTCTCGCCCACCAGTTTTGAGGTGGCCCAGGGCGAGTTCGTTTGCATCATTGGCCCGTCGGGCTGCGGCAAGACCACGCTGCTGCGGGCGGCAGCCGGTTTTCTGACGCCCAGTGCCGGGGCTGTGGTGCGGCATGGCAAGCCTATTACCAGCCCTTCGCGCGAGGTGGCGTTTGTGTTTCAGGACTACGGGCGCGCGCTGCTGCCCTGGCGCACGGTGGAAGGCAATATCAGCCTGGCACTGGAAGCCGCCGGCATTGCCCCGGCAGACCGGCCCCAGCGCATTGCCAAGGTGCTTGAAACAGTAGGCCTGGGCGCGCACGCGCAAAAGTTTCCGGTGCAGTTGTCGGGCGGCATGCAGCAGCGCGTGCAGATTGCGCGCTGCCTGGCGCAGGAGCCCGAGCTGATGATGATGGACGAACCCTTCGGCGCGCTGGACGCCATGACGCGCGAGAGCCTGCAGGATGAGTTGTCGCGCCTGGTGCGTGACAGCGGCCTGACTGTGCTGTTCGTCACCCATGATCTGGAAGAGGCCATCTACCTGGGTGACCGCGTGATTGCCCTGCGCACCAACCCCACGCCAGCCAACCCAAGCCTGGCCGCCATGATCAACGTGCCCATTGCCCGGCCACGCGACCAGCTGGCCACCAAGGAGCACCCCGAATTTCTCAAGCTGCGTCGCGAGCTGTACCAGTTTCTGGGGCATCACTGAATGCAAAGTCGTCAGGTAAACCCCCTGCTATTGGCGCTGCGCCCGGCTGTCTTCCCGGCCGTGTTGCTGGGTGCGCTGGAGTGGTACACCCGCACGGTAGGGGCCAAGAGCGATGCGTTGGCCCCGCCCACCGCCGCCGCGCGCGCGTTTGGCAATGCGCTGCTGGATGGCAGCCTGTGGCCGGCCACCTTTTTCACCCTGGGCTCCGCCGCTTTGGGGCTGTTGATCGGTGCCGTTTTGGGCATTTTGTTCGGCGTGGTGCTGGGCCTGTCTGCGCGCGCTGCGCGCATGAGCTTCTTGTCGGTGGAAGTGCTGCGGCCCGTGCCTTCTGTGGCGTTAATTCCGCTGGTCATGCTGGTGTTTGGCTTTGGCCTGCGCATGGAAGTGACGGTGGTTGCCTTCGCCACCTTTTGGCCCATGCTGGTGTTGTCACAGGCGGCCGCCAAGCAGGTAGAGCCACGTCTGCTTGAAGTGGCTTTGGCGCTGGGCTTGTCGCCCATCGCCAAGCTCACAAAAATTGTCATTCCCGCCATGGTGCCGCGCCTGTTTGTGGCCTTGCGTCTGGGTGTGGCCGTGGCGCTGGTGGTGGCGGTGACCGTGGAGATTGCAGCCAACCCCCATGGCATGGGCTACGCCATGATGATTGCCCAGCAGAGTATGGACCCGGCCCTGATGCTGGCCTGGCTGTTCTGGATCAGCATTGTGGGTTTTGCCATCAACGCAGGGGCGTCCTGGTTGCAAACCCGCGTGGCCCGCAGCATGGGAGAGCAAATATGAGCGCCCAGACCGCCACGCCGGGGTCGCGTCACACCAATGCCGGGGCCGCCGTGCAGTCCTTTGCCGTGCTGGCCGCCCTGATTGCGCTGTGGTGGCTGGCCAGCCACGGGCAATGGATCAGCAAGGTGTTTTTGCCCACGCCCGAGGCCACGCTGACCAGCCTGGGCGAGGGCCTGAACCTGATGGGCCAGACCGGCGGCGAGCTGGCGGCCTTCACGCGCGACACCGTGCAGCGCATGGTGTTGGGCTGGCTGTTTGCTTCAGTCGCCGGTGTTGTGCTGGGTGCTTTCATCGGCATCTCTGCCTCCGCCCGCGCGTGGATCTTGCCCACGCTGGAGTTCATCCGGCCCTTGCCTGCATCGGCCCTCATGCCGCTGGCCATTTCCATCTTTGGCCTGAGCCCCGGCATGGTGCTGTTTGTGGTGGCCTTTGGTGCCATGTGGCCGGTGCTGCTGGCCACCATTTACGGCTTCGCGAATGTGGAGGCGCGCCTGCGTGAAGTGGCGGCGGCGTTGCAGATTTCTAAAAGCGCCTTCGTCCTGAAAATCGGCCTGCCCAGCGCCATGCCCGATATTCTGGCGGGCATGCGACTGTCTTTGACCATTGCGCTGATTGTGGCCGTGGTGGGTGAAATGATCGCGTCGCAGTCGGGCCTGGGCCAGGCCATTTTGATGGCAGCGCGAAGCTTCCGGTCCAGCGAATTGTTCGCCGGTATTTTGCTGCTGGGCTTGATCGGATTCATCAGCAATGCTTTGCTCGCGCAAGCCGAGCGGCATCTACTTAAATGGCAAAAGCCATGATTCCATTTATGGAAAGCCGCATTTTGACAACACTCATTTTTCTGGAGTAATCCATGCCCCGCAAACTGGTTGACCTTTCTATTTTTCTTGAGAACGATGTGCTTAGCGACCCGCCCGCCTTCGCGCCCAAGATTCAGTATTTCACCCATGAAAGCACGAGTGAGCAGATTGCCTCGTTCTTCCCTGGTCTGCAAAAGGGCGACCTGCCCGATGGTGAGGGCTGGGCGGTAGAGACCGTGCAGCTCTCCACCCACAACGGCACACACCTGGACGCGCCTTACCATTTCCATAGCACCATGGACAAGGCCCTCGGCGACAAGAAGCCCGCCATTGCCATTCACGACGTGCCGCTGGACTGGTGTTTTCAGCCCGGTGTGAAGCTGGATTTCACCGCGCTGGCCGATGGCTATGTGGTGACCGCTGCGGATGTGGAAGCCGAGCTCAAGCGCATCAACCACACGCTGAGCCCGCTGGAGATCGTGGTGATCAACACACGGGCAGGCAAGCGCTATGGCAGCCCCGACTATGTGTCTTCAGGCTGCGGCATGGGCTACGAGGCCACCATGTATTTGCTGGAGCGCGGCGTGCGCCTGACCGGTACCGATGCCTGGAGCTGGGACGCGCCTTTTGTGCACACCGCCGTCAAATACGGCGAGACCAAAGACGCGTCGCTGATCTGGGAGGGCCACAAGGCAGGGCGCGACATTGGCTACTGCCACCTGGAAAAGCTGCACAACCTGGAAGTGCTGCCGCCCACCGGGTTTTACATCTCGTGCTTCCCCCACAAAATTCGTGGCGCATCCGCAGGCTGGACCCGTGCTGTAGCCATCTTCGATGACAAACTGATATGACCGATTCCTCGTCATCGCGAGCGCAGCGCGGCGATCCATGCTCGCACTCGAACAGGCGTGGATTGCCACGCTGCGCTCGCAATGACGAAACGGGTGCTTCGGCCATGGCGGCTCCCCTAAAAATTGCCGCTCCTTTCACCTCATCAGAAAATTGCTCATGAAAAATCTCAACCACACCCACGACATCAAGGCCCGCAGCTGGCTCGCATCTGCCAATGCGGCGGGCTGCAACTTTCCCATTCAAAACCTGCCCTACGCGATGTTTGCCGAAAAGGGCACCTACCTGCAATGGCGCGCAGGTGTGGCGATTGGCGACCAGGTGCTGGACCTGGCCGCGCTGCACTCGGCTCACCTCAACAACAAAAAGCTGCTGACCGGCTTGGCCGCAGCGGCGCTGGAAACCGCTGCAGTGCCCAGCCAGAAAGTGATGGGGCTGAACGCCTTCATGGCAACCGGCCCCGAGACCTGGCAAGCGCTGCGCTATGCGCTGTTTGCGCTGCTCTCAAGCGATGCCACACCAGACACGCAGGCGGCCGTGCAGGCCTGCCTGATCCCGCAGGCAAATGCTGTTTACCGCGTGCCCAGCAACATCGGCGACTACACCGACTTCTACACCTCCATCCACCATGCGCGCAACGTGGGGCGCATTGCGCGGCCCGATGACCCGCTCACGTCCAACTTCCAGTGGATACCCATTGCGTACCACGGGCGCGCGTCCAGCGTGGTGGTCAGCGGCACACCGTTTCGTCGGCCCATGGGGCAAAGCATGGCACCCGGTGCGAAGGCCCCGGTCTATGGCCCGTGCGCACGCATGGACTTCGAGCTGGAGCTGGGCCTCTTCATCGGCCAGGGCAACAGCATGGGCGAGCCGATTGCACTGGCAAAAGCCGAAGACCACATGTTTGGCGTGTGCCTGCTCAACGACTGGTCGGCCCGCGACATCCAGTTCTGGGAGATGGCACCGCTAGGGCCTTTCCTGGGCAAAAACTTCTGCACCACGATTTCGCCGTGGATCGTGACCATGGAGGCGCTGGCACCCTATCGCCTGCCCTTCACCCGCCCGGCGGATGAGCCCCAGCCACTGACCTATCTGGAAGGTGCCACCAACCGCGCGCAAGGCGTGATTGACATCGAGCTTGAGGTGCTGATCGAGTCGGCCCAGCACCGCGCGCAAGGCCAGGCGGCCTCCACCATCACAAAAACCAGCTTCAGGCACCAGTACTGGACCTTTGCGCAAATGGTCACCCAGCACACCATGGGCGGCTGCAACCTGCAAAGCGGCGACCTGCTGGGTAGCGGCACCATCTCCGGCCCCACGCCCGAGCAGGCGGGTGCCATCATCGAGCTGACCAAGGGCGGCAAAGAGCCCATCACCCTGAACAACGGCGAGACGCGTGCTTTCTTGCAAGACGGTGATGCGGTGATGCTGCGCGGCTGGTGCCAGCGCGACGGCTTTGCGCGCATCGGGTTTGGCGAGAGCCGGGGCGAAGTGCTGCCAGCGAATGGTTTGCCTGCGATGAGGGCCTGAGATGTTGCCCGCACCCACCCTTGAACACATTGGCGATCTGCAGGTGCAGGTGTCTGCGCCCATCGAGGCCGGCCAGATCACCGGCCTGAACAGCCGTGGCCGGCGCCGCATCATCCCCATCACCGGCGGCACGTTGAGCGGCCCAAGCCTGCAGGGGCGCATCTTGCCCGGCGGCGCGGACTTTCAGCTTGTGGTGTCCGACACGTCAGCCGATCTGGATGCGCGCTACGTGATTGCGCTGGACGGCGAATATGCCGGAGAACACATCTTTGTGCAAAACCGCGCCTTGCGCCGAGGCAGCGCAGCCGACATTGCGAAGCTGGTGCGCGGCGAGCCGGTGGACCCGGCATCGATCTACTTTCGCTGCGTGCCCACGTTTGAAGTGTCAACGCCCCGGTTGCAGTGGCTGACCGAGAGCATCTATGTGGGCAGCGGCGCGCGCTTTCCGGACAGCGTGCAGATCAGCATGTTCCGGCTGGCTTGATGCTATAAAATACGTAGCTTGTCAAGCCCGCTACACGAGGTCTAGCGGCCATTTTTATGGATAAACCAGTCTGAAATAACTTTTGTGGAGCTTTGATGAGCATCTGGAAACAACCTGTCTCGATTGAACACCTCGCCGCCATCCATGTCGGCACCGCCGTAGAGCGCCTGGGCATGGAGTTTCTGGAAGTGGGCGACAATTTCATCAAGGCCCGCGTGCCGGTGGACGAGCGCACCAAGCAGCCTTACGGCCTGCTGCATGGCGGCGTGAGCGTGGTGCTGGCCGAAACGCTGGGCTCGTGCGGCGCAGCGTCTGCCGTGCCCCCAGGCTACCGCTGTGTGGGGCTGGACATCAATGCCAATCACCTCAAGGGCGCCACCAGCGGCTGGGTGACCGGCATCACCCGCCCAGTGCACATGGGGCGCAGCACGCACGTCTGGCATATTGACTTGTTCAACGATGCGGGTGAGTTGACGTGTGTGTCGCGCATCACGATGGCGGTGCTGGCGCCGCGCTGAGGGTGGGAGCACTGCGTTGGGGGGCTGGTCAGCACCGCTGATACTTGTCTGACAAACTGAGGTGCTATGTTAGTTCCGAACCCGGTCCGCCTATTCCACATCACGGCTATTTCCAACCTCCCTGCTATTTGTCAAGCTGGAGCTTTGTTGTCCAAGAACCGTAGCGCAGCAGTCGGCGTGGCATATCAGAACATCGCACATGGTGGTGCGCAGGGCGTGCGCGCGACAAAGCCTTTGCCCAGCCCGCCGGGTGGCGCAGTGCATGACTTCGTACCGTTTTACTTTGCGCCGCGCTCGCCGATGCTTTCAGCTATTCACGCAGGCAAAGTGGCGGGCTGCACGCTCCCGCAGGAGGACATTGTTCACCTGGAAACCACCGTGGAGCGCGTTACAGCGCAAGGCGCTCCCTTTGTGTTCTATGACCGCAATGCCACGCTGGCCTACAGCAAGCCCTACACGGACTTGACGCGGCTGGATGCTGTTGCGTGGGATTTGCTGGCGGAGCCGCCCCGACTGGATGGCTTCTGCAAGTATTTCCAGAACCGCCATCAGGAAGAGCGCTACGTGGACCGCATGGAGCGACGTATGGCAGAGTTTCTGGTGCATGACCATGTGCCATTGGCGCAGTTCATTCGTGTTGGTGTGTGCACTCCAGCCAAGGCTGCCCAAGTGCAGGCCATTTTGGATGCGGCAGGAGTACCATTACAGGCTGAAGTGAAAACCGACTGGTACTTTTTAGGCCAGTAACCATGACCATCCACCTTACCCACGGCGATTTGTTGAAGCAGGACGGAGTTGACGCCATAGTCAACACGGTAAACTGCGTCGGCGTCATGGGCAAAGGCATTGCGCTGCAGTTCAAAAACAAGTGGCCCGATAACTTTGTCCAGTACCACGCCGCTTGCAAGGCTGACGCGGTGCGCCTCGGCAAGATGAATGTGTACGACGCGGGTGCCTATGCACAGCCGCACTTCATCATCAACTTCCCGACCAAAGACCATTGGCGCGGTAATTCAAAGCTTTCGTTTATTCAAGACGGCCTGCAGGATTTGGTTTCACAAGTGAAGGCGCTGGATATTCGCTCGATTGCGATTCCACCGCTAGGCTGCGGGAACGGTGGTTTGGACTGGCAGGACGTGAGGCCTTTAATCGAGGAAGCGTTTGCGGCCTTGCCGGATGTAGACGTGCGTCTGTTTGAGCCGGGTGATGCACCTAGCGCCAAGAGCATGGAAGTGCGTACCTCGCGTCCCAAAATGACACAGGGCCGCGCCGCCATTCTGAAGTCCATTGATACCAACCGCGATCTGAATTACGGCCTGACAAAAATCGAAGTGCAGAAGCTGGGTTACTTTTTGCAAGCTGCTGGTCAAGACCTGGGGTTGCAGTTTGAAAAGCATTTGTATGGCCCGTACTCTGAGCAATTGCGCCATGCGTTGAACCGCATGGAAGGGCATTTCATCGTAGGTGTGGGTGATGGCTCCGTGGACTCAGAGATCGAACCGGCGCCAGATGCTTTGCGTGAGGCCGATGAATTTCTCGCCGCCAGTGGCGACGTCACGATCAAAACTCGCATTGGTCGCCTGCAGTCACTGATTGATGGTTTTCAATCACCCTACGGCATGGAGCTGTTGGCCACCGTACATTGGGTTGCAGCTCATGAGCCTGATGTTTCATCGTCCGCAGCTGCGTTGCAGGCAATTGGACAATGGAATCCGCGCAAGAAGCGTCTGATGCAGGCAACGCATGTGCACGCTGCATGGGAGCGGCTGACAGACGAAGGCTGGCTAGACCCCACCTCTCAATTGACCGCAGTGAACGGCTCGCGCTAAAGCCGCCGCCAGCTGGCGCCACGCTCCAGTGCGCCATACGCGGTGGCACGGATGCACCAGTCAAAAGGCCGCAAACCCGGACGTTGAGGAATTCACATGAATGTTTTTTATCGCGTGCTTGTGCTGTGCCCTGTCTTTGTAGCGTCCGCGGCCATCGCCGCGCCACCGCCTGCATGGGTGGCACGAAGCAACCAGTTGGCCGAGCCTGTGTTGCAAGACCGGGGGCAGTTTCTGCCAGAGGCGGGCTCGCAGGTGGGCCGGGACGAGTTTGACACGCAGGTGATTGACCTGAACTCCCAGGTTTACGAACGCCGGGTGGCTGCCCTGAAAGCGCGGCGCGCGGCCCTTGTTGCGCTGCGAAGTTCCGAAGCCGACCCCAAGGTTCAGCAAGACCTGGACATCCTGATCGCCTCGCGTGATCGCGCCATCAGCCAGGCCGAGGTTTCGCGCCAGTACCTGCTGGACCCGGTGGATGCGGCAGGTATCGTCAATTGGGGTTTGAGTATCTTGCTCGATGCCAGAAACAAGCCTGAACGGCAAGCCCGTGCACTGGTGCGTTTGAGGCGCTATGCGGGCCTGGAGGCCGGGTTTGCGCCCATCACCCTGCTGGCAAAAGAGAGAACTGAAGAAGAGCTGGCCCGGGTCGGCCTGGTAGGCCCCTACGTGGAAGGCCTCAAACAACAGCTGGACCGCACCGACTACTTGCTGAAAGGCTTGTCTGATCTCTTCACCAAAGCCAAGCTGACGGGCTGGGAATCAGACTTTGCCGTTTTAGCCAAGCAACTGAAGGACTACGACAACTGGCTGCGTCAAGCCGTGCTGCCACGCGCCAGGCAAGAAGCGCGGTTGCCGCCCGCTGTATATGCCGATGCGTTGAAGCAGGTGGGGGTGGACATCGACCCGGACGCCTTGATCGAGCGCGCCAGTTTTGACTTTGCCGAAGTGCGCGACGAAATGCAGGTGCTGGCAAAACAAATCGCGGCCAAACGCCGCTGGCCGTCTGGCGACTATCGCGACGTTTTGGCCAAACTCAAAAGCGGGCAACTGACGCCGCTGGCCGTGCTGCCACGCTATTGGCAGCGCCTGCGGGAGATCGAGGCCATCGTGCGCCGCGAAAAGCTGGTGAGCGTGCCAGACCGCAAACCCGTGGTGCGCCTTGCCACGGATGCCGAGTCCGCGCAGATGTCAGCCCCCTTTATGCGCCCGCCACGCCTGATCGGCAACACGGGCGAATATGGCGAGTTTGTCTTGCCCCTGACCAACCCGCATGCCAAGTCCAGGGCCAAGATGGATGACTTCACTTACGACGCCGTCACCTGGACGCTGGCGGCGCATGAGGCCAGGCCGGGGCATGAGTTGCAGTTCTCGGCCATGGTCGAGCGCGGTGTGTCGGTGGCGCGCGCCATCTTCGCCAACAACAGTGCCAACACCGAAGGGTGGGGGTTGTACTCAGAAGCGATGATGCTGCCCTATATGCCGCTTGAGGGCCAGCTGGCGTCGCTGCAATTGCGCATGTTGCGAATGGCCAGAGCGTTTCTGGACCCCATGGTGAATCTGGGCCGCATCAGCCCCGCAGATGCCAAGCGGTTTTTGATGGAGCAGGTGATGTTTTCAGAGCCGTTCTCTCAACAGGAGATTGACCGATACGCGTTTGACAGCCCCGGTCAGGCCACGTCGTATTACTACGGCTACGTTCAGCTACGGTCCATACGCACGCTGGCCGAGATTGCGCTGGGCAAAAAATTCAATTTGATGGCGTTCAATGATTTTGTGCTGGACCAGGGGCTGCTGCCACCAAGGCTGTTGAAGCAGGCTGTGATGAATGAGTTTGTGCCGGCGCAATTGACAAAACCCTGATCGCACAACCACACGCGGCAAGGGCAAATGTCAGCCGCCATTCGCACCCCTCAAAAACAAAGCCAGCGTGTCGGCAAATGCCTGGCGCGGCTCGGCGGCACCAGAAATAGCACGCCCCACAACGACATGACTGGCGCCTGACGCCGCTGCAAACTGTGGCGATGAAACCCGGGCTTGATCATTGCTTTTACCGTTTGGAAGTTGAATACCCGGTGTCACGATAAGTGCGCCGATGGGCAGAAGCCCTTTAACCAAAACCGCCTCTTGAGCCGAAGCCACAACACCATGACAGCCTGAGTCTGCCGCCAGGCGAGTCAATCGCAAAACCTGCTGTTCGACCGATGAAGCCAATCCAATTTCCAAAAGATCACCGTCAGTAAGGCTGGTGATGACTGTTAGCGCGAGTA
>JANOAP010000121.1:0-3299 GCA_031411175.1 Rhodoferax sp.
ACCTTCACACCCCAGTTCAGGGCTGCTTCGTCGATAGCCTGCACCACCTGAGCATTAATAATGTCGCGCTCCTCAAATGTCTTGTCCAGCTCCAGCTTGCCGATGACCGAGCGCAACGATGTCTGCGCCAATTGCGAAATCGCAATAATGAAGTTACTGGAGCCATAACTGGCCCGCATGGCGTCCGTCACTTGAAAGTAAAGAATGCCGTCCACCTGTAACTGTGTGTTGTCGCGCGTGATGCAGACCTGGCTGGCAATGTCCAGTGGGATTTCCTTGAGCACATGTTTGTAGGCCACCTTGTCAATGAAGGGAATCAAAAAGCTCAACCCGGGTGTCAGCGTCTGGTGGTATTTGCCCAATCGCTCCACCACCCAGGCGTGTTGCTGGGGAACAACCTTGACAGACTGGGTCACAAAGATCACCGCAAGTACGAACAGAATGGTAGCAACAGTCATAGTTTTCTCCAGTGGATTGAGTTCAGGCGCGAATCAGTAGCCTGTCAGATTTTTTCGAGCATGAGCCGACTGCCTACGATCTCGACGATGCGGTGGGCGCCAGGCACTGGTGGAGCCGGTGAAACTGAGTTGGCGCCCTGGGCGAGCGCTACCGCCCATTTGGCACCACGGTAATTGACGGTGCCGGTGCCATCGGCATGCCAGCCATGCACGTGAACCGTTTCGCCAATATCAAGATTCACGTCACGGTTTGCACTGGCCTGCAGACTGGGTGGATGGCGCAGCCGGACGCTGCGCCACACCAGCACAGAGCCGCCGCCCACAATCGCTGCAACCAGCACCTGCACGACATCACTGGCCCCCAAATGCGCGGCAACGGCTGCAGCAGCCAGGCCAATGCCCAGCAACAGCAGGTAGAAGCTGCCGGTCACCAGCTCGATGGCGACCGCCGCACCTGCCAAGAGCCACCAAATAGAAGATTGCGCCATGCTGTCCTTGATTCTGCTGTCATATGTATTGTGACAACCACATTTTGAGACAAAAGGGCCACAGTGCAAGGGGCCAGACACATTAATTCCTTACACTTCGCGCCTGTTTTGCTTTTTTGCCCATCGCGGGAGTCCTATGAAATTTCGTTTTCCCATCGTCATCATCGACGAAGACTTCCGGTCAGAAAACACCTCCGGCCTGGGTATCCGCGCGCTGGCGCATGCCATTGAGACAGAAGGCTTCGAAGTGCTGGGCGTGACCAGCTACGGCGATCTTTCGCAATTTGCGCAGCAGCAGTCACGCGCCAGCGCGTTCATTCTGTCCATTGATGATGAGGAGTTCACCCCTGGCCCCGACCTGGACCCCGCCGTGCTGAACCTGCGCCATTTCATTGAAGAAGTGCGCCGCAAGAATCTGGACGTGCCGATTTACGTCTATGGAGAGACCAAGACCTCGCGCCACATCCCCAACGACATCCTGCGCGAGCTGCACGGCTTCATTCACATGTTTGAAGACACGCCCGAGTTTGTGGCGCGTCACATCATCCGCGAAGCCAAGAGCTATCTGGAAGGCGTACAGCCGCCGTTTTTCAAGGCGCTACTCGACTACGCTGAAGACGGCTCGTACTCATGGCATTGCCCCGGTCACTCCGGCGGCGTGGCGTTTCTGAAGAGCCCGGTGGGCCAGATGTTC
The DNA here is from genome assembly GCA_031411175.1 of Rhodoferax sp. Lineage (GTDB taxonomy): Bacteria > Pseudomonadota > Gammaproteobacteria > Burkholderiales > Burkholderiaceae_C > JANYCG01. The sequence continues at coordinate 1,641 of JANOAP010000121.1, forward strand.
CACCAGTTCTTCGGCGAAAACATGTTGCGCGCTGACGTCTGCAACGCGGTGGAAGAGCTCGGCCAGTTGCTGGACCACGACGGGGCCATTGGGGCCAGTGAGCGCAATGCGGCGCGCATCTTCAATGCCGACCATTGCTTCTTTGTGACCAATGGCACCTCTACCACCAACAAGATGGTGTGGCACCACACGGTGGCACCGGGCGACGTGGTGGTGGTAGACCGCAATTGCCACAAGTCCATCCTGCACGCGATCATCATGACGGGGTCCATCCCCGTGTTTTTGAAGCCCACACGCAACCACTTTGGCATCATCGGCCCGATCCCCAAAGAAGAGTTCGAGCCGGCAGCGATTCAGGCCAAGATCAAGGCCAACCCGCTGCTCAAGGGCGTGGACGCCAAAAAGGTCAAACCACGTGTCATGACCATCACCCAGTCCACCTACGACGGCGTTTTGTACAACACCGAGACCATCAAGAACATGCTGGATGGTTATGTGGACAACCTGCATTTTGATGAAGCCTGGCTGCCTCACGCGGCGTTTCACCCGTTTTATGGCACCTACCATGCGATGGGCAAGAAGCGCATCCGCCCAAAACATGCCGTGGTGTACTCCACCCAGTCCATCCACAAGTTGCTGGCCGGCATCAGCCAGGCCAGCCATGTGCTGGTGCAGGACTCGCAGACCGTCAAGCTCGACAGGCCGCTTTTCAACGAAGCCTACCTGATGCACACCAGCACCAGCCCGCAGTACAGCATCATTGCCAGCTGCGACGTGGCCGCCGCCATGATGGAGCCGCCCGGTGGCACGGCGCTGGTGGAGGAAAGCATTGCCGAGGCGCTGGACTTCCGCCGCGCCATGCGCAAGGTCGATGAGGAGTACGGCGCCGACTGGTGGTTCAAGGTCTGGGGGCCGGACAAGCTGGTGGACGAGGGCATTGGCCGGGCCACAGACTGGGTCATCAAGGGCGAAGCGCGCAATGGGAGCAAGGCCAACTGGCACGGCTTTGGCAAGATGGCGGCCGGCTTCAACATGCTGGACCCGATCAAGGCCACCATCGTCACGCCCGGCATGGACCTGCATGGCAAGTTTGCCAAGACCGGCATCCCGGCCAGCATCGTCACCAAGTTTCTGGCCGAACACGGCGTGGTGGTCGAGAAGACCGGCCTGTACAGCTTTTTCATCATGTTCACCATCGGCATCACCAAGGGCCGCTGGAACAGCATGTTGACTGCCTTGCAGCAGTTCAAGGATGATTTTGACAAGAATCAGCCGATGTGGCGCATCCTGCCCGAGTTCTGCCAGAAGTATCCCAAATACGAAAAGATGGGCCTGGCTGATTTGTGCCAGCACATCCACGCGCTTTACGCCAAGTATGACATTGCGCGGCTCACCACCGACGTGTACCAGAGCGACCTGACACCGGCCATGAAACCCAGCGATGCCTATGCCCACATTGCGCAGCGCAAGACCGAGCGGGTGGAGATTGATGCGCTGGAAGGGCGCATCACGGTCGGTCTGGTTACGCCGTACCCACCGGGCATTCCGCTGCTGATTCCCGGTGAAGTGTTCAACAAGAAGATCGTGGACTACCTGAAGTTCTCACGCGAGTTCAACACCCAGTGCCCCGGCTTTGAGACCGACATTCATGGCCTGGTG
>JANOAP010000122.1:0-15651 GCA_031411175.1 Rhodoferax sp.
TCAGCGTCTGCTTGAGCTTGTCACTGAACACCTGGCTCTGCACCACGTTGCGCCGTGACCTGACCTTGAGCTCGTCCTTGAGCAGCTTCTCCAGCAATTCGGCGGCAACGTTCTTGTGCTTCAGGCCGCGCACTTCGGCCAGAAACTGCTCGCTCAGAATGCTGATGTCGGGCTTCGGCAAGCCAGCAGCGGTGAAGACATCAATCACCTGGCCTTCGGTGGTAATCGCCTGGGAGACAAGCTGGCGGATGGCGGCGTCGATCTGTTCGGGCGTCTTGCGGTTGCTGCTGCTTTGCTTGCTCAGCGCGGCTTGCAGGGCCTGGAAGAAACTCACGTCATCGCGAATCTCCGTTGCGGCATCGCTCGCAGCGCACAGGGCAAAGGCACGGGAGAGCTCGGTCACCACCTGCACCCAGCGCTTCTTTCCGTCGGCTTGTTCCAGGATGTGCTCCTGCCCGGCGGGGATGAGGGCCAGACGCTCCGTGGGCTTGCCGGTGGTCCACTTGCGCCAGTCAAAGCCATGCATCATGTCGCTGGCAACGCCATGTTTCTCCAGCATCACGGCGATGGCCTGGGCGGTGTCAAAGGTCGGGTCGCCTTTGCCACCACTCTCGGTGTAAGTCATCAGCGCCTGTTTGAGCTGATCGGCCAACCCGAGGTAATCCACCACCAGCCCGCCCGGCTTGTCGCGAAAGACGCGGTTCACGCGGGCAATCGCCTGCATCAGGCCGTGGCCCTGCATGGGCTTGTCGGCATACATGGTGTGCAGGCAGGGCGCGTCAAAGCCCGTCAGCCACATGTCCCGCACGATCACGATGCGAAAGGGGTCCTTGCTGTCCTTGAAGCGGTTGGCCAGTTTACGGCGCTTGTCCTTGCTGCGGATGTGAGGCTGCCAGTCCGGGCCGTCATCAGCACTGCCGGTCATCACCACCTTCACCACGCAGGCCTTGCTTTTTTCGGCATCGGCATCATCGTCCGGGCTGCTGGCCCAATCGGGGCGCAGCTTGATCAGCGCCTCATATAGGTCCACCGCAATGCGCCGGCTCATGCAGACGATCATCGCCTTGCCGTCCATGGCCTCCACACGCTTCTCGAAATGCGTCACCATGTCACTGGCGATCAACGCGATTCGTTTCGGGTCGCCCACCAGCGCTTCCAGTGCCGCCCATTTTGACTTGAGCTTTTCCTTCTTCGTCAGCTCTTCGCCTTCGGTGATTTCATCAAACTCCGCGTCAAGCTTGGGCAACTCAGCTGCATTCAGGCTCAGCTTGGAGATGCGGCTTTCGTAATAAATGGGCACCGTGGCCTTGTCGGCTACGGCGCGCTGAATGTCGTAAATGCTGATGTAGTCGCCAAACACCGCCCGCGTGTTCGCATCCGTCTTCTCAATGGGTGTCCCGGTGAAGCCGATGAACGACGCATTGGGCAAGGCGTCGCGCAGGTTGCTGGCAAAGCCATAAGACATCTCGCCGGTTTTCTCGTTCACCTTGCCGCCAAACCCGTACTGGCTGCGGTGCGCTTCGTCGGCAATCACCACAATGTTTTGCCGCGCACTCAGGCAAGGCATGGCCTCGCCCACACCGTCCACCTTTGGTGGCATGAACTTGTGGATGGTAGTGAACACCACGCCACCACTGGCCCGGTTCAACAGCGTGCGCAAATCCTCTCGCCCGCCCGCTTGCACGGGCACTTGGCCCAAGATGTCCGCACAGCGCTGGAACTGGCCGAAGAGCTGGTCGTCCAGGTCATTGCGGTCCGTCAGCACCACCAGCGTGGGGTTTTGCATCACAGGGTGGCGCACCACGCGCGCGGCATAAAACAACATCGAATAACTCTTGCCGCTGCCCTGCGTATGCCACACCACGCCCGCGCGCCGGTCGCCCGGCTGGCCGCCTTGCATCTTGCCGCTCCAGAACGCGCCCGTGTTGTTGCGCACCACGTTCTGGTCTGCCATTCCGCTGGCGCGCACCGTCTCTTCGACCGCTGCATTCACGGCGTGGTACTGGTGGTAGCCCGCAATGATCTTGTGCAGCGCACCCGTGTCCGCGTCTTCTTCAAACACGATGAAGTGCTGGAGCAAATCGAGGAAGCGCTGCCGCTCGAACACCCCGCGCACCAGCACCTCCAGTTCCAGCATGGTTTTGGGTGCGTCGCCCTCGCCATCCACTGTGCGCCAAACCTTGAACCATTCCTGATTCGCAGTAACCGAGCCCATGCGCGCCTGCAAGCCATCGCTGACCACCAGCGCCGCGTTGTAATGCAGCAAGCTGGCAATCTCGGCTTTGTAGGTCTGCAATTGCGCGTAGGCCGTCCAGATCGTCGCGTCTTCGTCGGCCGCGTTTTTAAGCTCGATCACACCCAGCGGCAGACCGTTGACAAAGACCACAATGTCGGGCCGCCTGTTTCGTTCGCTCCGGTTCAGCCCCTCAACCACCGTGAACTGGTTGACCGCAAACCAGTCGTTGGCCGCCACGTTGCCAAAGTCCACCAGCCGCACATGGTCGCCCGCCAGGCTGCCGTCAGGCCGCGGGTATTCCACAGGCACACCATCGCGCAGCATGCGGTGAAAGGCGCGGTTGGTCTGCGTGAGCGACGGTGTGCCCACCCGCAGCACCTTGCGCAAAGCGTCTTCCCGCGCGTCCTCTGGCACCAGCCGGTTCAGCCGCAGAATCGCCGCGCGTAAACGCTCCACCAGCACTACGTCTGCAAACGATGCCCGCTCTGCCGCCGGTTCACCCGGCGCCAGGTCCGGCCCGTGGCCAATGGCATAACCCAGCACGCCAAACCATTCCAGGGCGGCGTCTTCGACGGTGGATTCGTTGAGGCTCATGGCTACGGCAATTTGCGTCTAAATGAAAAAGTCCAGTAATTTCAATGAGTTAGATAGTGGGTGACATTCTGCAGCGGTTTGCGTCTAAATAAAAATCAAACCTCAAAAGGTACGCAGCGACACCAAATTCGGGGAGCTATTGCTCAAATTAGGGGAGCTCAAACCCAAATTCGGGAAGCTGCACGCCCAAATTCGGGAAGGTCGCCCGCAAATGTGGTTCACCACAAGTCCGGCAGAAGTCTCATGGCGCTGGCAAATCTGCATGCATCGGTGTAAAATTATGCCCAAGGACTGGGGATTCTCGGTCGACATGGGGCTCCGGCGATTGCCGGGGCCTTTTGTTTTTGTAGGCTACCAACGCGCTTACGGAAAGCACTTCAACCCCCATCCGGTGGTTTTGCCGTTCACGGTCATCAATTTCGGGCGAATGATGTCTACGGCGCGGTTGGGCTGATTGGGTTTTAGCACAGACATGCCCACTGGGCGAGCCATCAGGTCGGCAAGCTGTAAGCCTGCCGCGTTCGACTTCTTGTCGGCAAACACCACCTCCAGCTTGACCTTGGACGCAGTAAACGGCGCGTTGTCACAAATGCGGCGAAATTCAAGCTCCAGGTCGTCGTCTTCATTTTTACCACGGCACTCCACAACTACGTGCGCGCTGTGCTGCTGCCCGTTCTTTTCAAGAAAACCCAGCACCCGCTCCAGCCCAAACTGCAATCCCAGGTGATAGGGGTTAGCCGGCGTCTTGTACTTGGCCTGATGCTTGGCCTTGTCAATCACCACGCAACATAGCTGGACGGGCATCGCCGCTATCAAGTCGGTCAACTCATCCAGAAACGCCTGTTTGATCTGCGGTGTCTTGAGGAACCTGAAAGCGCCCAAGTCCTTGCGGATCTCGCGCTCGTGCAAGATCACCTGGTCATGCCCAAAGTGCTTGAACTTGAAGGTGCTTATCGCCGGGCACACCACCTGCGCGTAGTCGCTTTTCTTCACCAGCAAAAACGCCAGTACAAATAGCGGGTACTGCGGGTCGATGCTGCCGCCCATGCTGGGCGAGCCACTTTCGTCCACAAAAACCAGGTAATCGCTGAAGGCTTGGGTCATGCGGCTTCTTCCGCCAAGGCTTGTGCTGCATTTACGCTCAATTCCCCGCTCAGCAACTTGGGCAGCAGCGTGTCGCGCAGGGTGGCGAGGGTGCGGGATTGGGCTTCGTTCTCTGCAATACGCAGCAGCAGCGGACGGACCGCAACCCCGAACGCGACCTGAAGCTCGAATGGCGGGGCAATGACTTTTAAGTCTTCAAGTCGGGCGCGGCTCAGTTCGGTCTGGCCTGTCGAGCCCTCGCCTAACTCCTCGATTTCGTCCTCTCGACCAGTCAGACTCATGCCGAGGAAAAAGGGATCTGTTTTTGAGCTCGCACGCACAATGGTGACGTGAGAATCCACAATCGTAGTTTCGAGAAGTTGGAACAGCTGTGCTACGCGCCCAAGCGTTCCCATTCCGGTCGAGTTGACCAACACATCGTGGAGTTGCAATGCTCGGCCGTTGACGGGTTTCTTGGTTAAATCGTGACGCCGTGATTTGGAGAAGTCTACGCGGTGGTCGCGAATGCATTTTTGATTTAGCACGCATACGCCGCCCTCCTCAATATACGAAGGCCCAACTCCACGACTCAGGTAATCAGTAAGTGAGCTGAGGTTGCAGACTCGCCATCCGCTCGGGATGTGGCCAGGTTCGAAGTCCTGGAAAGTAGCGGGGAATAGTTCAGCAGTAGCTGGGTCAAGGCCAACAGGTTGGCGGCCATCGAGTTTGGCGCGGACGGGGTCGAAATCCACGAACCAGCTCTGAAAAAGCGCCCGCGCCATTGCCTCCAGCGTCGCGTTCATCCGCCGGTTCAACTCGATCTTGTCGTCCAGTGCCCCAAGCACCGTCGCGATGGCTTTTTGTTCGGCGAGCGGAGGGAGACAAACGTGGAACGCCTTCGCTTCCGGATAGTAAATCGTCTGGTGCGTCGTGCCGCTAGCGAAGCGCCACAAAGCTTCGTTCTCAGCGAGCAGAACGTATTTCAGAAAATGAGCTTCGATGCTCGGGCCGCAAACCCAGTTCACGAAGTCTTGGCTGGTCGCCATTGGGCGGCCCATGACGACAACAAAGCCGACGGAGGCAGTGCGAGAGAGGCAAACTGTGCTCCTTGGAAGGAGCCGGGCCGATGAGTTTTTGAGCCCCAGTGCGCTGACGTGCTGGTATGTGTCGGTAAGAGTGCGTCCATGATTCTCGGTGGCATCCTTGATGCCAATCCAAGGAATGCCGTCGTCCCAATACTCAGGATGCTTCCGACTTGGAGTATGACCACTTTCAAGCTGCGCAACGCTGCTCAGTGACGTCCATTTCCATCCCTTCGGCGGTTCTCGATCGGGGCAACCCACGGAAAGAGCAACACGACCTGGAATCACGCCAGTCGTTGCTTCGCGGCCCCCTGTTCGGCCCGTTCCCAACACTTCTTCTTTAACCGCCATAACCCAGTCTATTCAAGTTTGCTTTGATCGCTTTTTCCAGCTTCGCGGACTCGGCAAACTGGGCATTCAGTTCAGCGACGAGGCGCGGCATCTTTTCCTCGAAGGGGTCGCCGTCGTCTTCGATCTCCTCCGCACCTACATAGCGACCGGGCGTGAGGACGTGGCCGTGCGCGGCGATTTCGGCTGTGGTGGCGGATTTGCAGAAGCCAGGAACATCAGCGTAGGTGCTAGCCCCATCACCGCCGCGCCAGGCGTGATAAGTGCCCGCGATCTTCTGCAAGTCGGCGTCGGTCAGTTCCCTGTGCACGCGGTCGATCAAGGTGCCCATCTTGCGGGCGTCAATGAACAGGGTTTGCTTGCGCCGGTCACGAAAGCCGCGTTTGGCATCCGCCTTCTTGCTTTTGGTCACAAACCACAGACACACCGGAATCTGCGTGCTGTAGAAAAGCTGGCCCGGCAGGGCCACCATGCAGTCCACCAGATCAGCCTCGATCAAGGCTTTGCGGATGTCGCCTTCACCGCTCTGGTTGGACGACATGCTGCCGTTGGCCAGCACAAAGCCGGCCATGCCGTGCGGTGCCAGGTGGTGGATGAAGTGCTGCACCCAGGCAAAGTTGGCATTGCCCTTGGGCGGCACGCCGTACTGCCAGCGCACGTCGTCGTCTTTGCGGAACCAGTCGCTGTCGTTAAAGGGCGGGTTGGCCAGCACGTAGTCGGCACGCAGGTCGGGGTGCAAGTCCCGGCGGAAGGTGTCTGCGTGCTCGGGGCCAAAGTCGGCTTCGATGCCGCGCAGGGCCAGGTTCATCACCGCCAGACGGCGCGTGGTGGCGTTGCTCTCTTGCCCGTAGATGCTGATGTCGCCCAGCTTGCCGCCATGGCTTTCCACAAATTTTTCGCTCTGCACAAACATGCCGCCGGAGCCACAGGCCGGGTCGTAGATGCGGCCTTTGTAGGGGGCCAGCATTTCCACCAGACAGCGCACCACGCAGCTAGGCGTGTAGAACTGGCCGCCGTTTTTGCCTTCGGCACTGGCAAAGCGGGTTAAAAAGTATTCATACACGCGGCCCAGCAGGTCTACGCTGCGGTGGGTCTTTTCGCCCTCGCTGGCGGCTGTGAGTTCTATGGTGGCGATGACGTCGATCAGCTCGCCCAGGCGCTGCTTGTCCAGGCCGGGGCGGGCGTAGTCTTTGGGCAGCACGCCTTTGAGGCGCGGGTTGTCGCGTTCGATGGCGACCATGGCGTCGTCCACCGTTTTGCCAATGCCGGGCTGTTTGGCGTTGGCCTGCAGGTGGGGCCAGCGGGCCTCTACCGGGACCCAGAAAACGTTCTCGGCTTTGTATTCGTCGGGGTCTTCGGGGTTGGCACCTTCATAGTCGCCCTGGCCGCCCAGCAGCTTGGCGCGGTGCTCTTCAAAGGTATCGGAGATGTATTTGAGGAAGATAAGGCCGAGGACGACGTGCTTGTATTCGGCCGCGTCCATGTTGTTGCGCAGCTTGTCGGCGGTGAGCCAGAGTTTGGCCTCGAAGCCGATGGTGGCGCTGGAGTCGTTTTTCTTGGAAGTCGGCGCTTTCGCCATCGGGTTGCCTTTGCGTGATCAGGGTGCTGAAGACGCTGCAAACTGCCGTCTGACGCGTCATGGCCTGATTGTGCAACAGCAAGGCTGCACGGCCAGCGGGCTGTGGCGGTTGAACGCACCGGTGACGTTGGGCGGGACGTCTCATGCCGCCAACTGGCCCAACAACCGCCCAAGCCGCATGTCGTCAATAGGTCCAAAATGACTCAGGCGAACCCGGCCCTGTCGATCCAGAACAACCAGGCTGGGTGTGCCTCGCAGCTCATACGCCTGCATGGTCAGCGGAATGCGGCCTGTGGGGTCCGGCTGGTCAATGCCAACGGGAAAAGGCACGTCGTACTCGTGCAAAAAAACCTGCAATGCTTCGGCACCCATCACGGCATGATGCTCAAAAACCGTGTGCAGGCCGATCACGGCGACATCTTGCGGTGGGAACACGGTATGAACGCGACTGGCCTGTGGCAAACCGGTTGAGACGCAGCCCGGACACAACATCTGGAACGCGTGCAACATCACCACCCGGCCCCGCAGGGACTCCAGGCTGATGGGCTGCACCGCGTTGAGCCACTGACTCACCCGCAGTTCAGGCGCGGTTTTGAATGGTTCTGTCATGTTGATTTCCTGACGGCTGTCGATGGAGGAAGCCTTGTGGGCCATGAGTTGCTCTCTTGCTTGAAGCGGGAGGGGCTTCAGTGTCATGGCAGAATTGATACGTAATAATCTGTTTTATCCACAAAACAATCCATTTCGTCTTGAAGGTATTGCTGTGCGCCCTGAACCCCCACTGAGTCACCTCACCATGGCAACCCCTTCCGATCCTGTTGATGCCACTGCCCCGCTAGACCGCCTGTCGTCCCTGCTGGCGCGATTTCGCGTGCGCGCCCATCTGTTTCACAACGGGCCGCTGTGTGGTGTGACGCATTTCGATGCGCAGCCGGGCCGTGGATTCCTTCACGTGCTGCGCCGTGGCAGCATGGTGGTGACGCACCGGCCCAGGCAGGGCGCGCCGCGTCGCATCGTGGTGAACGAGCCTTCGCTTTTGTTTTACCCCCGGCCGCAGGCGCACGACTTTCACAATGCACCTGCCGAAGGTTCAGATTTCGTCTGCGCCACGCTGGACTTTGACGGCGGGGCCAGCCACCCGCTGGCGCGCGCGTTGCCTGCGGTTGTTGTGCTGCCCCTGCGCGAAGTGCCCGGGCTGGACCATACCCTGGCCCTTCTTTTCACCGAGACGGAGCGCCTGCGCTGCGGGCAACGCCTGCTGGCAGACCGGCTGTTTGAAGTGCTGCTGCTGCAACTGCTGCGCTGGTTGCTGGACCACCCCGACGAAGCCATCCTGCCTAGAGGCCTGCTCACCGGGCTGGCTCACCCCAAGCTGGCCCGCGCGCTGGTGGCCCTGCATGAGCACCCGGGCCAGGCCTGGGCACTGGAGTCGATGGCGCGACAGGCGGGCATGTCACGCAGCGCGTTTGCGGCGGCATTCAAAGCGGAAGTAGGCCAGCCGCCTGCCGAGTACCTGGTGCAGTGGCGCGTCGCCATTGCGCAAAGCCTGTTGCGCAGCGGGTCGTCCATCAAGGCCATCGCCGAAGAGCTGGGTTACGCCAGCGCGTCGTCGTTTTCGCGGGCCTTCACGGACACCGTGGGACAGTCGCCCCGGGCCTGGATAACGGCAACACGATGATGGCGGTCGTCCCCTGCGTCCAGCGCCACGTCACGGCCGTGTCATGGGCAACCGTTACGGTTTTACGGTTCAAGATCCATTTCAACCTGTTCAAGGAACCCCATGTTTGACCGAATTACCCAGGTGTCGATGGTGACACTGCTGTCTGCCAGCTGCGTCGCTGCGCTGGCGCAGAGCCCCGCCGCCATCACCAACATCCAGCTCGGCCCCCGGCCTTTCTTTCTGGTGTCCGAGATGGCCGACAGCCCGCTCAAGACCAAACTGCAAAGCTGCTCCAACGGCCCTTTCCAGAAGACTGCATTCTCGATTGGCCACCGCGGTGCCGCCATGATGTTCCCGGAGCACACCAGGGAGTCCTATGAGGCCGCAGCCCGCATGGGCGCGGGCATTGTGGAGTGCGACGTGACCTTCACCAAAGACAAGGAGCTGGTCTGCCGCCATGCGCAGAACGACCTCCACACCACCACCAACATTCTGGCCACCCCACTGGCGGCCAAGTGCACCAAGGCATTCACGCCGTTTGATGCGGTGAAGAACACACCGGCATCGGCCGAATGTCGCACCAGCGATATCACACTGGCTGAATTCAAAACCCTGCGCGGCAAGATGGATGCGTTCAACCCCAAAGCCACGACGGTGGCGGAATACCTGGGCGGCACCGCCAACTGGCGCACCGACCTGTACAGCGGCCCCACCAGCGGTACCTTGATGACGCACAAAGAGGCTATTGCCCTGTTTCAAAAACTCGGCGTGAAAATGACACCGGAACTCAAGTCGGCCAGCGTGCCCATGCCGTTTGAAGGCTTCAGCCAGGCCAACTACGCGCAAAAAATGATTGATGAACTCAAGGCCGCCCAAGTGACGCCGGGTGACGTTTTTGCCCAGTCGTTCAACAAGGACGACGTTCTGTACTGGGTAAAGAACGAACCTGCGTTTGGCAAGCAGGCCGTGTTTCTGGATAGCGCTGACAAGGCCGGTGACTTGCCTGGCCTGGACACACTCAAGAGCTACAAGGCAGACGGCATCCAGCTTGTTGCGCCGCCGCTGTTTGCCTTGCTGGATGCTCGAAATGGCAAAGTCGTAGCGTCAGACTATGCAAAGAATGCCAAGGCAGCGGGCCTGGGGCTCATCGCCTGGACGCTGGAGCGATCTGGCCGGCTGGCCGACGGCAAAAGCGGGTGGTATTACCAGACGTTCGCCCCAGCCATCCAGCGTGAAGGCGACATGATGGAGGTGCTGGACGTGCTGGCCAAAGACGTGGGCATTCTGGGAATCTTTTCAGACTGGCCCGCCACCGTGACCTACTACGCCAATTGCATGGGGCTCAAGTAGAGTGGTGGGCCTCTGTGGGCAGCCCTGCTTTCATGAGGCGGCCCAATGCCCCAGCGTGAAGGCCTCTTCAAATACCGAGTAGCCTGCCCAGTCACTGTGGGCAAATGACAGCGGGCCGGACCTGACAACAGATTGCTCTGCTTTTAATAGCTGTTCAAGCCCATCCGACGGGGGCCAGAGGCCTATTTGGCCATCAAGCACAGGCACAGGCATCGCCATGGCGTGCCCGTAGCGGGTGATGTCGATGCGCGTGGCTTTAGCCGCCAAGTCGGGGTGGGCCTTCCCCAGCTCGGCCAGGATCAGGTCGCGCCACTGCGCCCACGGCATGTCCATCAGGCGCTTGCGGCCCTCGGGCACATCGCCCAGCGCCCGGTAGTGGGTGAACACCGTGGCACCCGGCACGGGCAGCAGGCTTTGGTGCGTGGCATCCACATAGCCCAGACCACCGCCGGTTTGCGCGGCGGCCTGGTTGCCGTAGATCACGTTGTCCCAGCTGGGGGCCGGGCCGGGGCGGTCGTTCAGCGCGGCTTTAATGCGGATGTTGGCCACCAGCCAGGGCGCATAGCGCGTGCGCGCGGCCATCTGGCGCAGAACCTCCGGCGGGTTTTCGACCACACGAGCCGCCACAAAGACAGGCAGGGCCACGATGGCCCGCTGCGCCAGCCAGCGGTGGGTGGTTTGTGTGGCGGGGTTGAAGGCGTCCACCTCTACGCCGTGCTTGACGGCCGCAATGCGCAGCACCACCCAGCCCGTGTGCAGGCGCTCTTTCAAAGGTGCGGCCATGCGGTGTGTGAGCCAGGCATTGCCCTCGGGCCAGGTCAGCAGGCTTTCGCGCTCCGCGCCCTCACTGCCCGGCGCATGAAAACCGTGGCGGCTGGCGAAGTAATGAATGCCCGCCCAGGCCGACACCGTGGCGATGCCCGCGCCATAGTCGTCGCGGCAGCAGTAGTCCAGGTACCAGCGCAGGTGCGGGTCGGTCAGATGGTTCTGATCGAGGTACGCTATGAAAGTCATAGCTGCCAGAGCACGTTTGACGGTGGTAAACGCGCTTTTTGAAACCGGAATTTGCCAGCGCTCGGCCTGGCGGGCCTGTTCCACCAGCGCGGCAAACTTCTGGTACTGCGCGAGTGTGTCCTGCCCCACGCCCTGCACCGGCAGCAGGCCGTCTTGCCATTCGTCGTTGAAGAAAAGTCGCTCCTGCGGGCTGTGGCACAGGTGGCGCTCGTCATACACCCAGCGGCCCGCCACGCGCTGGCGCACACCCAACTCTTCCAGCAGGTCCTGCACCTCGCTCGCGTCGTCACCCGGCAGGGGCAGGTAGTGCGCGCCCAGCGGGCAGGCAATGCCACCCACAACACCGCCACGGCTGTTGCCCCCGGCTTCGTCTTCGAGTTCCAGCAGCGCAAAGTCTTCCATGCCCTTTAGACGCAAGGCGCGCGCCGCCGCCAGACCCGCCACGCCACCGCCCGCAATCACGACGCGGGTGGTGTGAACGACGGAGGGCGCGGGCCAGGCCTTGCCTCCCCGCAACAGGTGGCCGCGCTCATGCTGGATGCCGGTGAAGCCGCCTTCAATGGTGTGGGGGGTTTCGCAGCCCAGCAAGGGCAATGCGGCACCTGCAATGAAGTGGCGGCGTTTCAAAATAACAGGTGGGGGGAGCGTGGGGTTTAAAACATCGTTACATAAGTGACCCGGGGCCTCACATTAACCAGCTGTGCGCTTGCGTGCGGTCTGCATCGCGCGACCGGGTGAAGCTTGCGTTTTTTCAACGAAACGCCCGCTTACGTACTTGTGAAGCACACTCGCAATAAGCGTCTGGTATGGCACACCTTCCTCCAGTGCTTTAACCTGAATGTCACTTAGATCAATCGAAGACAGCCGGATATTCACTCTGCGATCTTTAACGGCGGTGGCCCTTGCTGCTGACTTGAACCTCGCAAGCTCGGCCTTGGTGGCAACCGACTTCAGCGAGCCTTTCTCGAAGGCTACGAGGACTTCCTGTTCATATGCATCGACTTTTGACATGTCACCCACCTTGTTTCAAATAATCCCGGGTCGCCTTGCGACTTGGAATGACGGTCTTCAGGAAAAAATGATCGGCCTCTTCGATAAACGGCACCAGATAGACATAGCTGTCAAAAGAGACAATCAGCACCTTCTGATGCGGGTACTTGCTCTTGTTGGGATGCTCCACGATATCCAGCAATCCATCCGCCTCAACCGCAACAACAATGCTCTCAAACGACACGCCACGCGTGGTCTTCAGCGTCTCATTCTTTTCAGCAGCCCAGCGAAAAGGTTTCATGGGAACATTTTACCCGCTGTGTGCCTTTTGTCACCAGCCTGCGCAGTAGCGGCATCAGTGCGCCACCACCTTGCCCCATTCCGTTTCGTAAGTTGTAACCAGCACCTGATTCGACAGCCGGTTCACCTCTGCCGGCACGCGCGCCATGTCCACCGAGAAATCAAACAGCAACGGCAAGGTTTGCAGATTTAAAAAGCGCAAGCCTTCAGGCAAGGCGGTCGGCATGCGCCAGGGCCGGTGGCTGGCAATGATGTAGCCCCACTCGCCAAAGCTGGGCACATTGGCATGGTACGGCGTGGCCGTGAGGCCTACTGATTCGATGGTCTGAACGACCGTCCAGAAGCTCTGGCGCGCCACCAGGGGCGACGTGGTCTGGATCACCGCATAGCCGCTGGCCGCCAGCCGCTTGTCGAGCAGGGCATAAAACGAATTGGTATAGAGCTTGCCGATGCTGAAGTTGGTGGGGTCAGGGAAATCCACCACGATCACGTCAAAGGTGTCGCCGGGGGTTTCCAGCCACTGGAAGGCATCGGTATTGATGATCTTGACCTTGGGCGATTTCAGCGATGCGCTGTTGAGCTTGACCAGGGTGGGCTGCTCTGAAAACAGCCGTGTCATGGCGGGGTCCAGCTCGACCAGCGTGACGGATTCCACGCCGGGATATTTGAGAATCTCGCGCACCGCCATGCCGTCGCCACCGCCCAGCACGGCGACTTTTTTGGGGCCGCCACTGGATGAGAAGGCCGCCATGGCCGGGTGCACCAGCGCCTCGTGGTAACGGTATTCATCGCGCTCGGCAAACTGCAGGTTGCCGTTAAGAAACAGGCGATGACCCAGCTTGCCTTGCGTGACCACGATGCGCTGGTAGGGTGACTGCGCGGTGAACACAATGCGGTCCTGGTAAAACTTGTCTTCGGCCAGGGTGGTGATGTGGTCTGCCCCCAAAAATGCCGCCAGCAGCAGGGCCAGCGTGGCACCGCAGGCCAGCACATGCGCCGCATACTGGCGCAACTCATGGCGAAACAACCAAAGCGCCCACACCGCCACCACGGCGTTCATCAGGCCAAACAGCAGGCCCGTGCGGATCAGCCCCAACTGCGGCACCAGCAGCAGCGGGAAAGCCACTGACACCACCAGCGCACCCAGGTAGTCAAAAGTGAGTACCTGGGACACCAGGTCTTTCAGCGCCACATTGCGTTTGAGGATGCGCATGACCAGCGGAATCTCCAGCCCCACCAGCACGCCCACCAGAAACACCAGGGCATACAGCAGAAAGCGGAAAGACCCCGGTGCGTAGGCACTCGCTATGAAAAGCGTAGCTGGTAATGCCCCACCCACAAGGGCTACCAGCAGTTCTATGCGTAAAAAATGGGCGGGTAGCTGGCGCTCGAAGAAGCGCGACAGGTAAGACCCCACGCCCATCGCAAACAGGTAGGCCCCGATGACCGTGGAGAACTGCAGGATCGAATCGCCCAGCAGGTACGACGCTAGCGCACCTGCGGCCAGCTCATACACCAGGCCACACGCCGCGACGACAAAAACGGAGGCAAGCAGGGCAATCTCAACCGGGCGCGGGCCCAGCGCGGGGGCGCTCACCGTCTATCACTCACCATCAATGGATAGCCGCCGCCACGATGATGCAGATGCCCAGCGACATCGCGGCCACCACCATGCCCAGCGCGACGTTCTGTTTCTCAACGATCTCTTCCCACAGGTTGTAGGGCGTGATCTTGTCGATGATCACAAAGCTGATCCAGAAAACAATGACGCCAATCAATGCGTACAGGATGGAGCCGAACATTGCGGCGGGTTTGAGCCATTCAAGTCCCATGATGATCTCCTTTGAAAGTAAGAATATTTGGCAGTGTCATTTGTGCCCACCGCCGCCTGACGAGCCACCGAAAGACCCGCCGGATGTACGGGTGCCGCTGGAACTGCTGCTGGACGAGCAGTTTTGCGTGGCCGGGTCGCAACTGGGGCTGGAGCATCTGCTCACCAGAAACAGGAAGAACAAAACGATGAGAAACAGCACGATGATGGTCAGGCAGCCCTTGCCAGACAGATTGCCCACGGGGGTTGCATCAGCGCGTTTCAGCAGGTCTTTTTTGTCTTCAAGCTTGAAGGCCTTGGCCACTGCATCGCTGTCGATCTGGCCACCAACGGACCAGGTGACCTCGTTGGGCGACTGCTCCATAGCCAGCATGCTCTTGCCGCTGGCAAAATCACGGTTTTGGGTTTTTTGCCCGCGCGAAACCTGCCAGTAAAACTCACCCGCCACGTAAGTGGTTTCGGCGCTGTAGTTTTCTTTGAGCTGGTAGCGCACGCCCAGGTAGGTGGCCGACTTGCCGCCTTCGGCCATGACGGGCGCGCCCGTGGTGGGCTTGACCAGGCTCCAGCCATCGGTGGCGTCCACCAGAAAATTGAACCCGCGCTTGCGGTTGTACAGCAGGTATTCGTCCCAGCCAAACTTCTCGTCAGGATCGGTCGGGTCAGTGCCCATGCGGTGCTGGAAGCCCACCACCTGCCACTGCACGCCCTGAAGTTGACCCACCGAGCCCAGCTTGATCACCGGCTGCACGGGTGCGCCTTGAATGGCGGACTTCAGCTCGCCACCGATGCCGCTGCTCAGGTCAATGATGCTGTTGCACGATGCACAGGTGATGCTCTTGCTGGTGTCCAGGGAGACTGCCACCTGGGCCCCGCAAAAGGGGCAGTCAAACTGGCGGCCTTTTTCTGTCTTGGCCGACTCTTCGCGCAGGCCCGATAGCTGAAGGTCTTCCAGCAACACCGCCCCGCCGATAGACAGCGTGGGTGGTGTGGAGCCGTAGTCAATGCTGAGCACTTCGCCAGCCGGACCACTAGCGACGTCTACGACGCCCGCAGCCTTGTCGACCGCGCTGCCAATGATGCTGCCCCTTGCACCCGGCACCGCCGCGCCTTCGCCCCGCAGCTCCACCATCGCAAACGGCTTGCCCAGCTGCGGCAGGCGTGGCAGCTCACCCTGGGCCGATATCAGCGTGACCTGCTGATTGGAGGCCACGCTGAAAGGCTTGCCATTGAGCCGGGTTCGGGAGCCCACCTTGAACACCGATGGCTCGGGGATGTCGGGGCGCGACTCCAGCGGTGTGGTGAAGACGTAAGACCCGTTGTCTTCGCTCAAATAGGCTGACGTGCCGTCCACCAGCACCGCATGCCACTCGGTCCAGCTACCTTCACCGTACTTGTATTGCAGGCGACCTACGAGGGTAAAGGCTTTTTTGTCTACGCCCCGGGTCCACACGCCGCTGGCTTGCAGTTGCAGGGGGCTGTGGTCATCAAACAGCTCGGCCATCTTGCCGATGCGCTTTAGCACCTCGCCCCGGCGCAGCACCATGCTTTGGCAGTAGCTGCAAATCGCGTGGGTGCTTTGTGCGC
>JANOAP010000123.1:0-1737 GCA_031411175.1 Rhodoferax sp.
CATGGCGGGCGAGTTTTCTGTGAGGAACACATCGGCCGGAGAAGCCGCGCCTTCCTGCACGATCTGGTTGGCCGTTTCCATGTCGCTGCCACGGCGCATGATGATTTTGATGCCGGTTTCTTTGGTAAAACCCTCAGCCCAGGCCTCGACCAGGCTGACGTGCTGGGCGTTGTACACCACGATGCTGCCAGGGGTTTGCGCCAGGGTGCCAAAAGCCGCTGCCAACAGGCCGGTGGCCAGCGCCGCGCTGCGCACCAGCGGAACAATACCGAATTTCATAAAGCGTCCTGCAAAAATAAAACAGTGTGGCAAGGGGCCAGTCTGGCTTCGGGTCACCCGACCCGGGCTGTGCCGAAAAGCATCGGCCACCTTGTTCAACACAAACACAAATAGAAACTATTTGCATTTGGATTTTAGATGAATCTTGTGAGGGTCTTGGGTCAGGGGGCATTCTTTGGCGGGCACAGGCCGACGCGGCACCGCAACCCGGTTTCTGACTTACCAACACCTTGAGATACCATAACGCTATTCCATATTCGAATAGCGAAATCCCATGTCCAGACTCCCAACCCGTTGGCGCGGTGCACTACTGCACGCCTTGACCGGTTTCGCGGGCTTGTTGGCCTTGTCCGGCTCCCTGCACGCTGAAACCTTGCAACTGGCCGTGGCGGCCAACTTCACCGCACCCATCAAACAGTTGGCTGCCAACTTTGAAACAGAGACCGGCCACACCGTGGCAGTGACCGTAGGCGCGACGGGCAAGTTTTATGCACAGATCAAGAGCGGCGCACCGTTTGATGTTTTTCTGTCCGCCGATGCAGAAACCCCGGCACGGCTGGAGAAAGAAGGCGATGCGGTGTCGGGCACGCGCTTCAGCTATGCCACGGGCCGACTGGTGTTGTGGTCGGCCAAGGCTGATCTGGTGAATGCCAGGGGCGATGCGGTACCCCCTGTTTTACGCACCGGCAATTTCGCCCACATCGCCCTCGCCTCCCCCAAACTCGCGCCCTATGGCGCGGCGGCCGTTGAGGCCATGGGCATGCTTGGGCTGCTGGCCAGGCTGGAGCCCAAATTTGTGCTGGGCGAAAGCATTGGCCAGACCTTCAGCTTTGTCTCCACCGGCAATGCCGAGCTGGGGTTTGTGGCGCTGTCGCAAGTGCTGGAAGACGGCAAGCTTAAAAGTGGCTCAGCCTGGACGGTGCCGGCTGACTTGCACAGCCCCATTGCGCAAGACGCGGTGCTGCTGGCACGCGGCAAAAACAATGCTGCTGCCCTGGCTTTCATGCGTTTCCTTAAAACCGACAAAGCCCGCGTTGTGATTCGCGCCTACGGCTACCAGGTCGGGCCCTAAACCCTTTCACGGACTCACATGCATTTTGAAGCCGCCTGGGAGGCCATCGCCCTCACGCTCAAGCTGGCGGGGTTGACGACTGCCATCCTTCTGCTGCTGGGCACGCCACTGGCTTGGTGGCTGGCGCGCACCCGCTCCGTCTGGAAGGGGCCGCTCAGTGCGCTGGTGGCCTTACCGATTGTGCTGCCGCCCACGGTGATTGGTTTTTACCTGCTGGTCACGCTGGGGCCCAATGGCCCGGTAGGCCAGCTCATGCAATCACTGGGCATCAGTACCCTGCCCTTTACCTTTGCAGGCCTGGTGGTGGGCTCGGTTTTTTATTCGCTGCCCTTCGTGGTGCAGCCCATCCAGAACGCATTTGAAGCGATTGGAGAGCGGCCCCTGGA
>JANOAP010000124.1:0-15866 GCA_031411175.1 Rhodoferax sp.
TGAAGCCGTCGATATTGCCGCCCACGATCATCACCGCGCCTACCTCGGAAATGGCCCGGCCAAAGGAAGCGATCAGCACCGTCAGCAGCGCATAGCGTTCGTCCCACGCCAGCAGCAGGCTGCGCATCAGCGGCGCGGCCCCCAGCGACTGGATTTGCTCACCATGCCGGTTTTGCGCGTCTTCCACGCTCTGGCGCGTGAGCGCTGTCACCACCGGGAACACCAGCAGCGCCTGGGCGATCACCATCGCCTTGAAGCTGAACAGCCAGCCCAGAAAACCCAAGGGCCCCGAGCGCGACAGCAGCAAGTAAACCACCAGCCCCACCACCACGGACGGCACCGCCAGAAAGGTATTGAGCAGGGCCAGCACCACGTCGCGCCCGGCAAACCGCACTGCGCCCAGCCAGGCCCCGGCCACCAGGCCCAGGGCGCAGGCCAGCAGGCAGGCTGTGGCGCTTACCGACAGTGAACGCCCGACGATGGCCAGCAAGTTGGCATCTGCCGAAGTGATGAGTTGCAGCGCTGTCGCCGCGCTTTCTGTCAATGTTGTCATGAAGACCCAGCCTGATGTTGCGGTATCGTAGGCGACCCATGAATACCCAGCGATAGGCAAAGCCGTGCATAGGCTCCAGTTCCACTACACCTTGTCCAGCGACAGCAGCCCGGCCCAGGTGCGCAACCCGTTGATTGACCTGCTGCAGGCGGTGGCCCGGGCGGGGTCCATCTCGGCTGCCGCGCGGGCGCTGAAATTGTCTTACCGCCACGTCTGGGGCGAGCTGAAGCGCTGGGAAAACGTGCTGGGCCATGAGCTCATCGTCTGGGAAAAAGGCCAGGCCGCACGCCTGACCGAGTTCGCCGACAAGCTGATGTGGGCCGAAGCCCAGGCCCAGGCCCGCCTGGCACCGCAGATTGAAGCCCTGCGCAGCGACCTGGAGCGAACCTTTGCCGTAGCGTTTGACGACAGCGCCCATGTGGTCACGCTGTATGCCAGCCATGACGATGCGCTGGGCAACCTGCGTGAACACGCCCTTCAGCAGGACGGCGGGCCGCTGCACCTGGACATCCGCTTCACCGGCAGTGTGGACGCCATCCGCGCGCTCAACGAAGGCCGCTGCGTGATGGCGGGTTTTCACACCCGCCCCAAACCGGCGGCGGGTTCGCTGGCCGAGCACACCTACAAGCCGCTGCTGCAACCGGGCCTGCACAAAATCATCGGTTTTGCGCAACGCAGCCAGGGCCTGATGGTGGCGCCGGGCAACCCGCTTGGGCTGGGCAGCCTGCGGGACGTGGCGAGCACCGGTGCGCGTTTCGTCAATCGTGCTTTGGGCACTGGCACGCGTGTGCTGCTGGATGAATTGCTGGCGCAGGCGGGCTTGCAACCGGCGCAGATCAAGGGTTATGCCCATACCGAACCGTCCCACACGGCCATCGCCCAGGCGGTTGCCAGCGGTATGGCGGATGCCGGCCTGGGTATCGAGCTGGCTGCGCGATCCAAAGGCCTGCACTTCATTCCCCTGATCACGGAAAACTACCACCTGGTGTGCCTGAAATCCGCGCTGGAGCAACCCGCCATTCAGGCGCTTTGCCAACTGCTTGAAAGCCCCGCGTGGCAGCAGGCGCTGGCCGCCATGCCGGGCTACGCGCCGTCTGACTGTGGCAACGTGCTGTCACTGAGCCAGGTGCTGCCGTGGTGGGATTTCAAGAAGAGAAAGAGGCTGTAGCGCTGTTAAAACGGGCTTTCTCAGCTATTTAATGTATAGCAATATTGGTTTGAATCTCTCCGCCACATCGTCATCCAGCATTCACTCATGTCTATCTTTAGCCCCAGCGCTGACCCCTTGCTGATGGCCCTTGCCTCCGCTCTTGAAACACAGGGCAGCCCGTGGGCTGGCGCACCACTGGAACGGCTGAAAGACAAAGGGCTGGCCCATGACCACGTGCGCCTGGGTGGCTACGGACTGCTGGCCCGCATCCCCAAACAAAGCCAGATGCGTCTGAGTGCGCACGACAATCTGGCCTACCAGTCCACCTGCTTTGAGCGCGCGGCTGCAGGCGGGCACACACCGCAGTTACGGGGCGTACTGCAACCCTGCGCCAGCTTGCCACGCGGCGCGTTGTTGGTGGAAGAGATTGTGGGACGCAACGCCGCCCTGCCCGCCGACCTGGGGCGCATCGTGCATGCACTGGCGTCTATTCATGGCCTGCCGCTTCCAGCTGCCGCCCAGCGCCTTCCCCTGATCGATGCAGACGACCCTTTGAGCGCATTGCTGGAAGAAATTGCGGACCAATCCCGGCACCTGGCCGCAGCCCGGCTGGATGCGTCCGCTGAAGCCGCCATCCTGCGGGAGCTCGCCAGCTTGCGTGCGCTTTGTGCGGGCGAAGCCCGACCGCCCCGGCATCTGATCGCATTCGATGGGCACCCTGGTAATTTCATCATTCGTGCCCACGCCCCTGCCCGCGACGCAGGCAAAGGTGACGCGGACGGTGCGGGTGACGCGGTGCTGGTTGATCTGGAGAAATGCCGCTACAGCTACCCCGGCCTGGACCTGGCGCACGCCACGCTGTACACCTCCACCACCTGGGATACCGAGTCACACGCCGTGCTGTCTCTGGCAGACGTGCTGGGGGCGTACCAGACCTGGTCTGAAAGCATGTTGGAGGCCACCGCGAGCGCCGCACTGCCCTGGCATGTGCCCTTGCGCCGGGCCATGTGGCTATGGTCCATCACCTGGTGCGCCAAATGGCGTGTGGTGTCCGCCGTGGAGGTGTCTGCAACGCCTGATGGTGAAGACTGGTCCGAGGCGCGAAGTGATGAGGCCTTGATCCGCCACGTGCGTGACCGGGTGGACCACTACCTGTCGCCAGAAGTCGTGACGCAAATGCGTGAGGAATTTGACCGGCTGGATGCGGCCTTGGGTTGCGCAGCATGAGCACGCCCATGCCCGTGAACATGGGCGCGCGCGTGCATCTGCGCATCGTCATGCCCGTGCTGAATGAGGCAGGGGCCACAGATGGGACCCGTGGGAGCAGCCAACTGCGAGACAGCCTGCAAGCCCTGCGGCCCTTGCGCGAACGGGGTGCGGAACTCATCGTGGTTGATGGCGGCAGCACCGATGACACCTGGGCAGTGGCCCGTGCGTTGGCCGACCATGTACTGCTGGCACCGCGCGGGCGTGCCGCACAAATGAACGCAGGCGCGCAGCATCCAGTCCTGCCATGCACACATCAGCACGGAGATCAAAATAGCGCCGTTACCAATGTGCTGCTGTTTCTGCATTCGGACACGCGACTGCCAGCAGATGCGGACCACCTGATTGGCGCCGCCATTCAAAACGGTGCCGTCTGGGGCCGCTTTGATGTGCAGATTGGCAGCACGCACCCGGCTCTGCGGTGGGTCGCGTGGCTGATGAATCTGCGCTCCCGCCTGACCGGCATCGCCACGGGCGATCAAGCCCTGTTTGTGACGCGCGAGGTGTTTGAACGCGTGGGTGGTTTTGGTGATGTGCCGCTGATGGAAGACATAGCACTGTCCTCGCGGCTCAAAAAGATCGGTGCGCCCGCTTGTGTGCGCCCGCACGTGACAACCTCCGCACGCCGCTGGCAAGAGCATGGCATCTGGCGCACTGTCGTGCTCATGTGGCGCTTGCGGCTGGCCTATTTTCTGGGAGCAGACCCGAACAACCTGGCACTGCGCTACGGCTATGCGCCACGACCGGCCCACGCCACTGCCGATGTGGCTATCCTGGCCAAGGCACCTGTCGCGGGCCTGGCCAAAACCCGTCTGGTACCGGCGCTGGGGGCACCTGGTGCCGCGCGGGCACAGCGCCGGTTCACGCTGAACACACTGCACGTGGCTCGCCAGGCAGCATTGGGCGAGGTCGCCCTGCATTGCGCGCCAGATGAACACCACCGATTTTTTCGCGCATTGCGGCGACTGTGTGGCACGGCATGCACAGGGCAGCCCCAAGGAGACATCGGGCAACGCATGTTGGCCGCCTTTGAGCAGCACTTTGCGCGCAAGCCCGATCAACCGCTGCTGCTCACAGGCACCGACTGCCCCGTGCTCGCGCCGGGTCATTTGCTGCAAGCTGCACGGGCGCTTTCACAAAGTGATGTCGTCTTGATCCCGGCAGAAGACGGTGGCTACGTGCTGATTGGCATGCGCCGCCTGGTGCCAGACGCTTTCTCCAACATTGCCTGGAGCACGCCAGAAGTGATGGCCCAAACCCGCGCACAACTCACCCGAGCCCACGCGTCCTGGCAGGAACTGCCCGCGCTGTGGGATGTGGACGAGCCCGCCGACTGGCAACGCCTGCAACAACTGGAAGCAGAATCATGATTGATTTCCCACGGCACTCCGAACATTGGTACCGTGAACGGCTGAGCCTGCCGGGTCCGCGCCCGCGTATCGTGATTGACACCGATGCCGCCAATGAAATTGACGACCAGTTTGCGCTGGCCTGGGCTTTGCTATCGCCTGATCAGCTTCAGGTGGAAGCGGTCTATGCCGCACCATTTTCCTTTGCACACCGGCGTGCACTATTGCCACAGGCACCGCAAGACGCCGCACCGTTCAACCCGCCTGCCATTGGCATGGAACGCAGCTACCAGGAGATACTCAAGGTTTACGACAAATTGGGCCTGCCTTCATCCGGGCAGGTTTTCAGAGGCAGCGCCCGCTACATGCCCTCCGGGACCGAACCGGTACACAGCGAAGCCGTCGAGCATTTGATCGCCACAGCGCGCGCCGGTAAAAGCAGCGAGCCGCTGTACGTGGTGGCGCTTGGTTGTGTCACCAACATTGCCAGCGCTTTGCTGCTGGCTCCCGACATTGTGGACAAGATCGTAGTGGTGTGGACCAGCGGCTTTCCGTCCCACGCGCCCCACATCAACAACTCATTCAACCTGGAGCAGGATGTGCCGGCCAGCCAGTGGCTGCTGGACAGTGGTGTGCCCCACGTCTACCTGCCGGGCTACCACGTCGGTGCCCAGCTACGACTGTCTTTGCCTGAAGTAGAGCGCTATGTGCGGGGTCGGGGTGCCGTGGGTGATTACCTGCATCACCTGTTCACCCACAACCCGCTGTGGCCCATGCTGGGTTTGAATGGGCGCGAGCCGCACAGTTGGGTGATCTGGGACATCATCAATATCGCCTGGTTGCTCAACCCCGCATGGGTGCCCAGCGAGTTGGTGCGCACACCCCGGCTTGGCGCAGACTTGCGGTGGCAAGCTGACAGGACGCGACACCTGATGCGTGAAGGCTATGCGGTGCAACGGGATGCCATCTTTGCCGACCTGTTTGCCAAACTGCCCCCTGGCACGGGTAACGCTCAAACACCATAGCGGCGCAGCCACTCCCGCTCCAGCGGGTCCACCCAACTGCCATGCGGCTCCAAAATGACGGGCGCGGGCGCTTCGACCTGGCCCGGCATGGCCGTGGCCGTGAACCTGGGTCGCTCCGCTGCTGGCAGTTTGTCCAGCGACAACACTGTCGGGTCACCCCACACCGCCAGATCAGCCTTGCGTGCCTGGGCTTCGGGCGACAGCAAAAAATTGATGAACACCTGTGCGCCCTGCGCCACACTGCTGTTGAAAGGAATCGCCAGAAAATGCGTGTTGCCGACCGAACCTGCAGCCATTTGCCAGGCGTACACGCTGTCGGCCTGGCGCCTGGCCAGAATTTCATTGGCGGCTTCGTTCGGATTGAAGGTCAACGCAATCATCAGCTCGCCATCCGACATCATTTGTCGAATGGCTGCCGGTGTCTGTGGAAACTGCTTGCCAGCGCGCCACAGGTGAGGGTGCAAAGCATCCAGGTAGGTCCACAAAGGCGCTGCAGCGCGGATCATGGCCTCTTGCGTGTAGGGACGGTAGAGTGCCGACCGGTCTGTATTGAGTTCCAGCAAAGCTTGTTTGAGAAATGTAGTGCCGACGAACGCTGGCGGACGCGGATAGCTCACACGACCCGGATTGGCACGCGCAAAGTCTGCCAGTGCAACCATGCTGCGCGGCGGCACAGGCACGCGTTTGCGGTCTGCATAAAGCGTGAATTGGGCCATGCCCCACGGCGCTTCCAGGCCTTCCACGGGCTCTGAAAAATCTGACCGCGTGGTGGGTTTTCCGATTACATCAACGTATTGAAAACTCGGCAGGCTTTCGGCAAAGGGCTTGAACAGCAAGCCTTCGCGCTTCATGGTCAAAAAGTTTTCACCGTTGATCCACATCATGTCAACCGAGCCCCCCGAGAGCTTGCCCGCGAGTTTCTCGCCCTGCACGCGTTTGACAGCCTCCACCGTGTCCGTCAGCTTCACGTGCACCACCTCCACGCCAAAGCGCGTGATGGCCTGTGCGCCAGCCCACTGAATATAGGCATTGGTGCGCTCGCTACCGCCCCAGGCGTTGAAGTAAACCTTCTGGCCCCGCGCTGCGGCCTCTATGGTGGCCCAGGGGGTACCGGTCTGCGCCCAGGCACTGCCCATCAGGCCGGCACCCAGCAAGCTGAGGCTCTGGCGGCGGGACAGACTGAAATCGGTACGGGACGGGTTTGACATCAAATCTCCAGAAATATAGAACTCAAAGTGCGCAGGAGCGGAATCCGCAAAACAGGTCATCCCGATGCGGCAAGGCGAAGTTGCGGAACTTGGGACTCTTCATGCGCGCCCGCGTGGCGAATGATGCGCCACGCAGAACTTTGTGGGCACCAAAGAAGGGCTCAGAATAATCTCGCCACGGGTCAGCGGTGAAGCCGGGATAGCCTCGCAACGTGCTGCCGGTCCACTCCCACACGTCACCCCAGCGCCAGCCGCGGCGCAGTACTGTGTGGGCAGCCACTTCCCACTCGACCTCGGCTGGTAACCGGCGGCCTGCCCAGCGGCACCAGGCATCGGCCTCCCACCAGGTTACATGAGTCGCGGGTTGACCACCCAGCATGCGCATGGGCTTGCCAAACCGGGTCTGCATCACCGCGCCACTGGCCACCCCGATCTGGTCCACATAGCGTGGGCCACGGCGTCCCTCGCCTGCGGACTTCTCCTGCAACCATTCCCAGCCACCGGGCTGCCAGAGTTCCGCCCGGTCATAGCCGCCGTCATCCACAAACTCGACGAACTGCGACCAGGTCACTGCCTGCGCGTCAATCTCAAACTCGGGCACCTGAACCTCAAACACCGGCCGTTCGTTGTCAAATGCAAAGCCATGGTCCGCCGCCAGCCCAAGGGGCCACCGCGCAGCGGGCACCAGCATGGGCTCACGCACGGCCACGGGGCCCGGCTGTGCCAATTGCATCGGCAAACCCAGGGCCTGGGCCAACATCAGCAACTGTTCGCCCTGCATGTCTTCGTTGAACAACGACAGCCGGTAGAAATACAGGGCATCGTCCTCATCGGGCGCCTTCTCCAGCAATTCCAGGGTGGACTCCAGCGTGTCCAGTAAATAAGCTCTGATGGCTTCAGCCGCGGGCAACTCCAGCGCCCGGGTGCCGCCCGCCGGATGGGAAGCACGGTCCCACCACACGTCTGCACGGGACTCAATCGAGGCGAGCCGGGTGGCTTGCGGGTCAGCCAGCCGCCCGCGATGGCGTTGCAGGTTTCGTGCAATCCAGCGCTCCTGAAACCAGCCGATATGACCCAAGGTCCAAAGTGGCGGATCCAGCTGCAACCGGGCCAGCGTCTCGGCCCCACCAGCGGCGAGAGTCGTTTCGATCTGGCCAACCAGGTGCAGTGTGTGGTTGCGCGCATCCATCAGAGCCAAAGAGAGCACGTCATGTCCGGCGTGGCGCATGGTGGGGGAATCTACAGCATTCATGGGGGCAACCGGCGAAGTGAACGTCATGGTGCTCATTTTGACTGTTTGCAGAACTGGCCCGACCCTGCAGGCAAAAGCTATCGAAAATATCCTATGATCTGCGCGCACCGAAATCAAGGGTAAACACCAACTTCAAGCGTCCGAGGTTTTACAGTTGTTTCAGGCAATATCAGGGGGTTGGACGAGTCGCGCCATGGGCGTGCCCGGCCTATAAAAATGATGATTGGAGAAAGTTGATGGCAGTGTTACTCAAACTTGCGCTCGGCATGGATTGGATCAGCGACAAATTTGGCAAATTGGCCTCCTGGGCCGTTCTTTTTGCCGCACTCATTTGCGCAGCCAACGCGTTTGTGCGCTACGGTTTTGACTGGAGTTCCAACTCCTTCATCGAAATCCAGTGGTACATGTTTGCCTACATCGTGATGGTGGGTGCCCCCATCGTGCTCAAACTGAATGAACATGTGCGGGTTGACCTGATCTACGGCAAGCTCAAAGGCAATGGGCCAGTTTATGTTGACCTGTTTGGCTTGTTGGTGTTTTTGCTGCCCGTGATTGGCCTGCTGGCCTGGCTGTCATGGCCTTATTTCATGAAAACATGGGTATCTGGCGAAATGTCGCAAAACGCCGGCGGGTTGATTCGCTGGCCTGCTGTGCTGGCCCTGCCTCTGGGCTTTGCCATGATGTGGCTGCAGGGCTGGGCTGAAATCATCAAACGTGTCGCCTACCTGCAAGGCCGCTACACGATGGACACCCATTACGAAAAACCATTGCAGTAACACTGCCCACCCGGGTATTTGCACGGCCTCGCCTTGGTGTCTCTGGTCAACTGAATTTCAGGAATAAAAAATGGAAATGTCTAGTTTTCCGCCCGTGATGTTTGCGGGTCTGGTTGTCATCATGCTGATCGGGTTTCCGGTCGCTTTTTAGTTTGCGGCCCTGGGGCTGGCCAGCGGTTTTTTTGCCATCGAGATGGGCTGGTTCCCGGCTGCGTTCATGGGCAATTTGCCGATTGCCATCTTCTCCATTTTGAACAATGAGCTGCTGCTGGCCATTCCATTCTTTACTTTCATGGGCACCATCCTTGAAAAGTGCGGTCTGGCCGAGGACATGCTGGACTCCATGGGCCAACTTTTTGGGCCAAAACGGGGCGGCATTGGTTATTCGGTGATTATTGTGGGCTTCATTCTGGGGGCCATCACCGGCACTGTGGCAGGGCAGGTGATTGCCATGGCGCTAATCTCCTTGCCGGTGATGATGAAGTACAACTACAACATGCGTTACGCCACCGGCGTGTTGGCAGCATCCGGCACCATCACACAATTGGTACCCCCTTCTTTGGTGCTGGTCGTGCTGGCCGACCAGCTAGGCCGCCCCGTAGGCGACATGTACAAAGGGGCCTGGGGGCCATCCTTGCTGCAGGTGGCCATGTTTGCTTTGTACACATTCATGCTGACACGTATCAAACCTGACTACCTGCCCGCGATTCCCGTGTCCGAGCGCACACTGAACGGCTGGGCCTTGTGGAAGAAATGCCTGCGCGGCATTGTGCCGTCTGCCATCCTGATTTTCACGGTGCTGGGCTCTATGGGCGGCTTGCCATTTCAGAATACTGCCATTGCCACGCCTACCGAGGCCGGTGCCATGGGTGTGGTGGGGGCCTTAGTTTTGGCGGCGCTGTCCAAGCGCCTGACCAAGGCACTGATGTGGGAGGCCATGACAGGCACCATGCGTCTAACCGCCATGGTGGTGTTCATCCTGATTGGCTCACGCGTTTTCAGCCAAGTGTTCCAGGGGGTTGACGGTGCCAAGTGGGTAGAACATTTGTTGACCGGTTTGCCGGGCGGACAAGTTGGCTTTCTGATTGTGGTGAACGTGTTTGTGTTCTTCCTGGCATTTTTTCTGGACTTCTTTGAAATCGCCTTCATCATCGTGCCCATGCTGGCACCGGTGGCCGAGAAGATGGGCATTGACCTGATCTGGTTTGGGGTGCTGTTGTGTGTCAACCTGCAAACCAGCTTCATGCACCCGCCGTTTGGTTTTGCCCTGTTTTATTTACGCGGCATTGCCGACACCCTCTTCAAGGACAAACGAATCCCCGTCCCGGTCCAGTCCAATGACATCTACATGGGTGCCATCCCCTGGGTGATCATGCAGGTCATCCTCGTGTTTGTTGTTATTTTCGTTCCCCAGTCCGTCACCATGTTTCTAGACAAAGAGATTGTGGTTGACATCGACAAGGTCAAAATTGAGATGCCCCCCGAGGAGGCCATTCCAGGTGCTGCAGCCAAACCTGAACCAGAGCTGAGAGCGGGTGAGCTGCCCGCTGAAAAAGATGCTGCTGCGGGTAGCACGGACGATAAAGCCAGCAAGGCAGCCGACAAAGCGGCTGAAGAGGAGCAGAAGAAAATTGACGACCTGTTCAAGAAATAAATGCCCTTGACTGGAGCACCCGCATTCACCTTCACACCGCAGGGCGGCGCGCTTGAATGCAGCGCATTCACGACTGCCTTCAAGGCACTGGCCGTCCTCATCGTAGGCGCTGGTTTTGTTTGGGCATGGCGCATGTGGACCAGCGGCACCTTAAGTGCCAGCGTGCAGTCCAGCGGCTGGCTGGCCGCAGCTTTGGGCATGATGGCTTATACCGAGTGGTTTATCTTGACGGGCAAAACCTCCCTTGATAACACGGCTCTCAAACAAACCTGGATGTGGAACAAACGCACAGACCTGCGTGAGCTGGCCTTCGCCAAGCTGATCCGGGTACGCGGCATGGAGTGGTTGATTGCACCGCGCCTTTACACCCGAACATTCTCGGGAAAACTTGCCGTTTTTTATGCTGCCAGCCCCGCCATGCTGGCTGAATTTGAGCGGTTGGCGCAGGCCCTGCAAACTGCGCGCAACTTGCGCTGACACGGACACCGTCATGGGGTGCTCAAGCCCCATAAAAAATCGCGCCGAAGCGCGATTTTTTATGACAAGTCAGCTTGCGAACTACAGCTTTTGCGCCTGCATAAAGCTGTCGAATTTGGCTTCTGTAAAACGGAACCAAAGGTTTGAATCCGCACGAAACTTGGCGTAATCTGCATAGATTTTTTTCCAATCCGGATTGGTGTCATTCAATTTGGTGTACAGATTCTGGGCCTCTTTGAACGCCCCTGCCAACACGTCATTGGGGAAAGGACGCAGCTTGGTGCCAGCACCGACCAACTGCTTCAATGCAGCCGGGTTGCGGGCATCGTACTTGGCCTGCATGTCGGTGTGGGCGTAAGCCGAAGCCGCTTCCACAATGGCCTTGTATTCCGGGGTCAAGGCATCAAACGCCTTTTGGTTGATGAGCAAGTCCAGCTGCGGGCCACCTTCCCACCAACCTGGATAGTAATAAAACGGTGCCACTTTGTTGAAGCCCAGCTTCTGGTCATCATAGGGGCCGACCCACTCGGCAGCATCAATTGTGCCTTTCTCCAGCGCGGTGTAGATTTCGCCGCCAGGGATATTTTGCGGTACACCGCCCATGGGTTCAAACACCTTGCCGGCAAAACCGCCAATGCGCATCTTCAAGCCCTTGATGTCTTTGATAGACTTGATTTCTTTGCGATACCAGCCACCCATCTGGGCACCCGTGTTGCCCATGGGGAAACTGGTCATGCTGTATTTCGCGTAAAACTCGCGCATCAGCTTCAAACCGTTACCTTGGTACATCCAGGCGGTCATCTGGCGGCTGTTCAGACCGAAGGGAATGGCACAGCCCAATGCAAAGGCTTCGTTCTTGCCAAAGAAATAGTAGGGGGCTGTGTGCGCACAGTCGATAGAGCCCTGCTGCACAGCGTCCACCACGCCAAACGGTGGCGTAATTTCGCCACCGGCGTGGACGGAAATCTCGAACTTGCCACCTGACATATCCTTGACGTGCTTGGCAAACACCTCGGCCGCGCCAAAAATTGTGTCCAACGCTTTGGGGAAGCTGGACGACAGGCGCCAACGCACTGCGGCCTGCGCATAGACTGCCGGCGCTGTGCCGGCGGCCAGCACACCGGCAATGCCTGCGTGCTTGATGTATGAACGACGATCCATTAGGTTCACTCCGGTGATTTTTGATTGAATATCTCACCGTGCAGATGTACCCGGCGAGGACCGATAAAAGTCAACGCCGATTGTAGAAAGTTGCAACGCAGCAATCGTGGGGGTTTTCCCTGCTGGAAAATATCACCCTACAACTTTAAGGGCGGGTCTCCCCTGCTCCATTTGAGGGGGGAAACGTTTTTGTATGGAAGCCAAAATGCCGGCCGCGTCCAGGCCCTGCAACGCCATGAGCTTCACCGGGTCGCCATGCTCGATGAAGACATCGGGCAAGCCGAGGTGCAGCAGGGGCTTCTCGATGCCAACTGCACTCAAGGCCTCACTGACCGCGCTGCCCGCGCCGCCCATAATGGCACCGTCCTCCACGGTGATCAGCGCATCATGCCCGGCTGCGACCTGGAGCAGCAGCTCCACATCCAGCGGCTTGGCCCAGCGCATATTGACCACGGTAGCGTCCAGGATAGCTGCGGCCTCCAGCGCCGGATGCAGCAGCGTGCCAAACGCGAGGATGGCAATGCGCTTGTGACTGCCCACGGTGTGACGCCGGATTTCCCCTTTGCCCATCGGCAACGCTTCCAGCCCCGCCTGCATGGTTGCACCAATGCCTGCACCGCGCGGATAGCGCACCGCCACCGGATGGTTCTGCTCGTAGGCACTTGAGAGGAGTTGACGGCACTCGTTTTCATCCGACGGACAGGCCACGCTCATGTTGGGTATGCAGCGCAGGTAGGCAATGTCGTAAGCCCCCGCATGCGTCGCACCATCGGCTCCGACCAACCCGGCGCGGTCGAGTGCAAACACCACCGGCAGGTTTTGAATCGCCACGTCGTGAATCAACTGGTCATACGCACGCTGCAGGAAAGTGGAATAGATTGCCACCACGGGCTTGAGGCCCTCGCAGGCCAGGCCGGCCGCGAAAGTGACGGCGTGTTGCTCCGCAATGCCCACATCGAAGTAGCGCTTGGGGAAGCGCTGCTCAAACTCGACCATGCCTGAACCCTCACGCATGGCGGGCGTGATGCCCACCAGCCGCGGGTCATGGGCCGCCATGTCGCACAGCCACTGGCCAAACACCTGCGTGAAAGTGGCCTTGGGCGGCACCACGGGTTTCAGAATGCCCACCGCCGGGTCAAATTTGCCAGGGCCATGGTAATTCACCGGGTCTGCTTCAGCGCGCTTGTAGCCTTGGCCTTTTTTGGTGACCACGTGCAGGAATTGGCGCCCCTGCAGGTGTTTGATGTTCTCCAGGGTAGGGATGAGCGATTCGAGGTCGTGCCCGTCAATCGGGCCGATGTAGTTGAAGCCAAATTTCTCGAACAACGTGGCAGGCACCACCATGCCTTTGGCGTGTTCTTCGAAGCGCTTGGCGAGCTCGAACAGGGGCGGTGCGCCCTTCAGCACGGTCTTGCCCACATTTTTGGCGGCGGCGTAAAACTGCCCGCTCATCAGTTGTGCTAGATAGCGGTTCAGCGCACCCACCGGCGGGCTGATGCTCATGTCGTTGTCGTTCAGGATGACCAGCAGATTGCAGTCAGCCACACCGGCGTTGTTGAGTGCCTCAAAGGCCATACCGGCCGTCATGGCACCGTCGCCAATCACGGCCACGGCGCAGCGGTCTTCACCTTTGATCTTTGCGGCCATGGCCATGCCCAGGGCCGCCGAGATGGAGGTGCTGGAATGTGCCGTACCAAAGGCGTCGTGCTTACTCTCAGCCCGCTGCGGAAAGCCGCTCAGGCCACCCATTTGGCGCAAGGTGGCCATCTGGTCGCGCCGACCGGTCAATATCTTGTGCGGATAGGTCTGGTGGCCCACGTCCCACACCACGCGGTCATAGGGCGTGTTGAACACATAGTGCAAGGCCACCGTGAGTTCGACTGTGCCCAGGTTGGAGCTCAGGTGGCCACCGGTTTTGGAGACCGAGTCGAGCAGATAGGCCCGCAGTTCACCGGCCAGTTGCCCTAACTGCGCACGTGGCAGATGGCGCAGGTCAGCGGGGTCATTGATGGTTTGCAGCAGTGGGTAAGACGTCGTTGACATATGCTATATTTTTTGTAGCTGCTCTAGCAGGTATCACATGGGCTAGCAGCCATTTTCCCTGTTAATTTCGAATCGGCCAATTCTGAATCAGCCGCATGCTTTTATCAAGCATTGCGATTGACCACCATGTCGGCCAGGGCACGCAGCGCGCCCGTGTCGTGCAATGCACTGGTGTCCAGCGCGGCCAGCGACTGCGCCAGCAACTCCTGCGCAAACTCGCGCGAGCGCGCCAACCCCAGCAAGGACACATAGGTGGGCTTGTCATGCTCGGCATCTTTGCCGGCTGTCTTGCCCAGCGTGGCGGAGTCAGCCGTGACGTCCAGAATGTCATCCACCACCTGAAACGCCAGACCGGTGGCGGCACCATAGGCCTCCAGCGCACGGGACTGGGCCGACGTGGTCCCGCCACAGGCCGCACCCATCATCACACTGCCCTGCAGCAAGGCACCGGTTTTGAGCCTGTGCATTTCAGACAACTGGCGCTCGGTCAGTTTCTGGCCCACGCTGGCCAGGTCTATCGCCTGTCCGCCCGCCATACCGGCACTGCCAGCGGCCTGCGCCAGCAGGCGGCACAGGCGGGCCTGCAGCGCGCTGGGAACCGCCATGTCGTCAGGGGTCAAAAGTTCAAACGCCAGCGCTTGCAGGGCATCGCCAGCCAGCAGGGCCTGGGCTTCGCCAAACTTCACGTGCACGGTGGGCTTGCCCCGGCGCAGCACATCGTTGTCCATGCACGGCATGTCGTCGTGCACCAGTGAATAGGCATGGATCAGCTCGGTGGCGCAAGCCGCACGCAGGGCCGCCTGAGTGTTGCCGCCAACCGCTTCGCAGGTGGCCATCACCAACAGTGGCCGCAGCCGCTTGCCGCCATCCAGCACGGCGTAGCGCATGGCTTCGACCAGCGCAGCGGGGGCGCCGTGATTCAGGCCCTGGGGCGCGTCGGCGGTGACCCATTGGTCCAGTGCCTGCTCTACCCGGGACAGTTGCACCGTGCTCCAGGCTTTGAGGTCAAAACCCGATGACGACGGCATGGTCTGGGTGGCAGAGGTCTTCACTCGGGCGTCCACGATTTGAGCGTCCCTTCATCCAGCACTTTGATCTGGCTTTCAACGGCCTCCAGCCGCTCTCGGCAAAAGGCCAGCAACTGGGCGCCGCGCTGGTAGCCTGACAGCAATTGATCCAGCGGCATGTCGCCTGACTCCAGCCGGGCCACCAGAGATTCAAGTTCGGCAAGGGCTGCCTCATAGCTGGCGGGTGCACTTAAAGAGGCGGAGGTGGCTGGGGCCTTGGGCATGGCGTCTGATTTTGGTGGCAAATGACGATTTTAGGCCGCCGGGGGCTGCTTTATCGGCTTAGCGCCCTAAATGAGTGCCTGGCCCCGGCCGGGACCTGGTCGGCCGGGGTGCGATTCAAAATGATGTGCAGCCTGTTAAGCCGCGTACAGGTAATTGGTAGCCCAATAGCTTGCCCATTCCCCGTCGTGCCTGCTCACGCGCAAAGCCAGCATGTGTTCGGCATTTTGCGGCTTCCACCATGAGCCGGGCAGCTTCAGGCGCTTGTGCACCAAGTAGCGGTGGGCACTCTCAATCTCGCCCGACCCAATGGGCAAGTCCTTGCGTATCGCACCCTCGTAGTCCAACTGGTTTTGCCGCTGGCTCGTGGCTTGACGCCTGTGCTCTTAGGAAACTCTGCATAACTCCCCATGAAACGTGCTGCTAAGGGCATCGTATCGCTATAAAATACATAGCATGAACCAAGTCACTTTACCCCTCAATCTGCAACTCAAGAAGACGCGCAAGCAAGTATTCCTGGAACTGACCTTGCCCCCGAAAAACGTACTCCATAGCTGATGTAAAAATTCAGTAATTGGAGAATGAAGAATGAGCAAGAGAAACGACGGACAGCCGCGTGGCAAGTACACGCTGGAATACAAGCTGGAAGCGGTGCGACTGGTC
>JANOAP010000125.1:0-2087 GCA_031411175.1 Rhodoferax sp.
CAGAAAATCAAAGTCCACACCCTGGTCCGCCTGGGTGACGGTTTGCAGAAACAGCTTGTGGTAACCGCGCTCGCCCACGGGTGCGGTGACGGGGTTCTGCGCCGCACGCAGCGCCAGTTCCTCGGCGGAGACGAGCAGGCTGATTTCGCGGTTGGCCACACTCAGACGGATGCGGTCGCCGTTGCGCACCTGCGCCAGCGGGCCGCCCACGGCGGACTCGGGCGTAACGTGCAGCACGATGGTGCCGTAGCCGGTGCCGCTCATGCGCCCGTCAGAGATGCGCACCATGTCTTTCACGCCGGCCCGCGCCAGCTTTTTCGGGATGGGCAGGTAGCCCGCTTCAGGCATGCCGGGTGCGCCTTTGGGGCCGATGTTTTTGAGCACCAGAATATCGTCGGCAGTCACATCCAGATCAGGGTGGTCGATGCGCAGTGCCATGTCTTCGGCATTCTCAAACACCACGGCACGGCCTTCATGCTCCATCAGTTTTGCATCGGCGGCCGACTGTTTGATGATGGCTCCGCCCGGGGCCAGATTGCCCTGCAGCACGGCGATGCCACCTTGGGGGTAGATGGGGTTGCCCACAGTGCGAATCACGTCCTGCTTGAATCCGGGGCCGTTGCGCTCAATTTCCTCGCCCAGGGTTCGGCCGGTGACCGTCATTGCGTCCAGCCGCAGCAGGGGCTTGAGTTCACGCAGCAAGGTCGCCATGCCACCCGCATGGTGAAAGTCTTCCATGTAGTGCTGGCCCGAGGGCTTGAGGTCCAGCAGCACCGGGGTTTCACGGCCCATGCGGTCCAGCGCTTTCAGGTCTACCTCAAACCCCCTGCGGCCCGCAATGGCGGTGAGGTGCACGATGCCATTGGTAGAGCCGCCAATCGCCAGCAGCACGCGCATGGCGTTCTCAAACGCGGCGGCGGTCAGCACCTTGTCGATGGTGAGGCGGTCATGGGCCATCTGCACGGCCTGCGTGCCGGTGAGTTCGGCCACGCGAATGCGGTCTGCCGTCACAGCGGGTGGCGACGCACCGCCAGGCACCGTCATGCCCAGGGCTTCCGCAATGCACGCCATGGTGCTGGCGGTGCCCATGACCGAGCAGGTGCCCACGCTGGCGACCAGCTGGTTGTTGACGTCGGCAATCTCCTCGTCGTCAATTTCATCGGCGCGGTACTTCGCCCAATAGCGGCGGCAGTCGGTACACGCGCCCACACGCTCGCTGCGGTGCGAACCCGTGAGCATGGAGCCGGTGATGAGCTGGATGGCGGGAAGACCTGCAGAGGCTGCACCCATGAGCTGTGCGGGCACGGTCTTGTCGCACCCACCAATGAGCACCACGGCATCCATAGGCTGCGCGCGGATCATTTCCTCGGTGTCCATGGACATCAGGTTGCGCAGGTACATGCTGGTGGGCGAGGCAAAGCTTTCGTGGACCGAGATGGTGGGGAAGTCCATCGGCAGGCCACCGGCCAGCATCACGCCACGCTTCACGGCTTCGATCAGCTGCGGCATATTGCCGTGGCAGGGGTTGTAGGCGCTGGCGGTGTTGGCAATGCCGATCACCGGGCGGCTCAGCGCCTGGTCGGTGTAGCCCGCGCCCTTGATGAAGGCCTTGCGCAGGAACAGCGAAAAGCCCTTGTCGCCATAGCTGGTGAGGCCTTTGGACATGCCGGCAGCCACATCAGCAGGTTGATCGGACGGCAATTGGGTTTTTTCAGAAGCGGACATAAGGTGAAAATAGTCGGTGAATGTCTAAATCCACTACATTGTGCGTGTACTTGAGATTCTCATGACAAAAGCACTGGAGACCCCATTGAATTCGAACATCACCCGCTCCGCCAGCGAATGGCCAGCTTCGCGTCGCAGCGCCGTCTCTGTCATGGCTGTTGCCGCTATGACTTTTCTTTGCGGGATGCCTCTCACAGCCACCGCGCAGGACTACCCCAACAAGCCCATCAAGCTGATCGTGCCCTACCCACCGGGCGGTGCCACCGATGTGATTGGCCGTGTCATGGCGCAAAAGCTGTCTGTGGCGCTGGCCCAGCAAGTGGTGGTAGATAACCGGGGCGGTGCAGCTGGCAGCATTGGTG
>JANOAP010000126.1:0-16400 GCA_031411175.1 Rhodoferax sp.
CAAACAGAATCGGCTTGTAGGTCACGCTGTAGCTATGGCCGATCAGCACCTCTGGCATTCTCTGAAATTCCAGCCAGTCATTGGGCGAGATGAAATCAAGGTAAAACGTGATGTGTTTCAAACGCCAGTCTCCAGTTGAGCCCGTTGCACGATACGATCCCACACCACGCGCTTCTCGCCGTTGTCCATGCGTGACCAGCCCGCGATCTCGTCGATGGTACGAAAGCAGCCATCACACAGTCCGCTAGACGTATGCATCTGGCACACACTCACGCAGGGCGAGGGGACAATCTGGCCATTAGCCCATACAGGACCTGGATAGACAGCTATTAGTTTTGAAGCACTCATACCCTAATAAGACTCCACGCCCGGCTCCGCATCAGCCTGCCCGCTTGTTGAGCAGCGCCGTCGCCGCACGCGAGTTGGGCTTGCGGCCCAGAAAATCACTGATGAATTTGCCGGCGTCAATCAGCTTGTCCAAATCGATGCCGGTGGCTATGCCCATGCCCTCCAGCATGTAGACCACGTCTTCCGATGCCACGTTCCCGGTGGCACCTTTGGCATAGGGACAGCCACCCAGGCCCGCCACCGAGGTGTCGAACTGCCAGATGCCCATTTGCAGGGCGATCAGGGTGTTGCCCAACGCCTGGCCGTAGGTGTCGTGGAAGTGGCCTGACACATCGTTGATGTCATAGTGCTGCAAAGCGGCTTCCATTGCGCGCTGCACCTTGATGGGCGTGCCCACACCGATGGTGTCAGCCACGTAGACGTGCTGCACACCAATGCCCTTGAGCAGGCGCGCCACCATCGCCACGCGCTCCGGCGCAATGTTGCCCTCATACGGACAGCCCACGGCGCAGGAAATGGCACCGCGCACATAAATACCGCTATCGCGCGCTGCCTGCACCACGGGCCTGAAGCGCTCAATGCTTTCTTCAATCGAGCAATTGATATTGCGGTGGCTGAAGGCCTCGCTCGCGGCGGCAAACACCACGATGTCGTCAGGCCACTGCGCACGCGGTGCGGCCATGGCAGCCTCTAGCCCCTTGAGGTTGGGCGTGAGCACCGAGTAGCGCACACCGGGCTTGCGCACAATGCCCGCCATTACCTCGGCGTTGTCGGCCATTTGCGGCACCCATTTGGGCGACACAAAGCTCGTCACCTCGACGGTCTTGAAGCCGGCATCTTGCAGCCGGTGCACCAGCTCGACCTTCACGGCGGCGGGCACCGGGTCTTTTTCCTTTTGCAGGCCGTCGCGCGGCCCTACATCGACGAGTTTGACGGTGCTTGGCAGGCTCATTTCAACTCCTTCATGCTCGTTGTCAGATGGAACGCGTCAGCCTTCATCAGCCTTAGTAACCGCGCACCGCATCGACGATACCGGCAATCGGCTCGCCGCGTTCCAGCGCCATGATCTTGCCCGCAATCTGGGCTATGGTCTCATCCCGCAGGGTGCGTGCTGATGTGTGCGGCGTGATCGCAATTTTGGGATGCTGCCAGAACGCATGGCCTGCTGGCAGTGGCTCGGTGCGAAACACATCCAGCGTGGCACCGGCCAGATGGCCGCTGTCCAGTAACGCAATCAGGTCGTCATCCACCAGATGCCCACCACGCGCCACGTTGATCACATAGCCACCGGGCTGCAATTTGGACAGGTTGCGGTGGCACAGGATGTCTTGCGTATCGGGCGTAAGGGGCAGCAGGCACACCAGCACTTTGCTGGCCTGCAGGAAATCGTCAAACTGGTCCGCACCCGCAAAACACTGCACGCCATCCACCTGCTTCGGTGAGCGGCTCCAGCCCAACACCGGGAAATCAAACTGCGCGACTGCCCGGGCCACGCGCTCGCCCAGCACGCCCAGACCCATCACGCCAACCGGGTAGTCGGAACGGTTACGTGGCTTGCGGTACGACCATTTGCCAGCCGACATATCGGCCTCGTAGCCGTCCAGATCACGAAAATGGCGGATCAATGCGTGGCACACAAACTCGGCCATCTGTGCCGACATGCCTGCGTCGTTAAGGCGCACCACCTTCAGGTGCGGCGGGATTGTCAGCTTCATCAGCGCATCCACACCCGCACCCATGTTGAACATGGCCTTGAGGCGAGGCAAACCCTGGGGCGTTAGGCAGGCCGATTGCTCATCCACAAACTGCTGGGACGGGGCCCACACCACGGCATGGTCAGCCCCCGGCGCGCCGGGTGACCAGCGATCAACCACCGTACCCGCTGGCAACAGGGCCTGAAAACCCGCAATCCACGGCTCCAGTTTGGTGTTGTCGAAGGAAAGGTTAATACGGAGTGTCATGAATTTGTAGATGTGTAAATTGCCAAAGCGCCTATTCTTCGTCATCGCGAGCGTAGCGCGGCGATCCATGCTTGCGCTCAACTGAGGCGTGGATTGCCACGCTACGCTCGCAATGACAGGGCAGGTGCTTCGGCCATTGCGGTCTCCCTTGCAAGCAGTTTCAGACAGCAAGTTTAAGCAGCTCGGCACCTTCGGGCACCTGATCGCCGGGCGCGAACAGCAGCTCGGCCACCGTGCCGTCTACCGGTGCGGCAATGGTGTGCTCCATTTTCATCGCGTCCATCACGGCGAGCGGCTGGCCACGGGTCACCTTGTCGCCTGCCTTGACGGCGAAAGAGACCACTTTGCCGGGCATGGGCGCGGTCAGCCGACCCACATCGGCCTGGCCTTCACCGGCATGCATCAGAAAATCAACTGCTATTATTTGTGTAGCGCCTCTAGCACTGAATACGTGGGCTACATCGTCTTTTTGATGGACATTCAGCAACAGGCGCTGGCCAGCGAACTGCACGTCAATAGCGCTGCCTCTGGACTCAAAGGCAAGCACGCCCGACGAATCGCCGATGGTCAACTGCGTGGCGCCGTCATGCAAATAGGTCAGCGTCGCCGTATGGGGTTCACCGTGAAACTCAAAGTCAAACCGCCGGGCATTGAGTCCAAAGGCCTGCCAGCCATCGCGCCGGGCCAAAGGGTCGGTCCATCCGGTTGCGGCATGCATGGGCACTTGCGCGCACTCCAGCAACAGCGTCTGCGCCACCGTACCAGCTACCGCCATTGCCAAGCCGACCTTCTCCTGATGGAACAGCACGTCGGCTTCGCGCGGAATCAGGGCGGTGTCGAGATGGGCCTGCGCAAAAGACGGGCTGGTCACCACATGGCGCAGAAACTGCACATTGGTGTTCAGCCCCACGATATGGGTTTGGGCCAGCGCAGCGTCCATGCGCGCCAGGGCTTCTTCCCGGGTGGCCCCATGCACGATCAGCTTGGCAACCATGGAGTCATAAAAAGGCGAGATGGCATCGCCCGCGCGCACGCCAGAGTCCACGCGCACGCCCGCATCCGCGCGCTCAAAGCTCACGCAATCGGGCAAGCCGTAAACGTGCAGCGTGCCGGTGGCGGGCAGGAAATTCTTGTCGGGGTTTTCGGCGCAGATGCGGGCCTCGATGGCATGGCCGTTGATGCGCAACTGCTCCTGGTGCAGCGGCAGCGGCTCGCCACAGGCCACGCGCAGTTGCCACTCGACCAGGTCAAGCCCGGTAATCGCCTCGGTCACGGGATGCTCCACTTGCAGGCGTGTATTCATCTCCATAAAATAAAATGCCCCCACGCTTGCCACTTCGTGTGCTGCGCTGCCCCCCGAGGGGTCCGTGCCTTGCTTGGGGCGGCCCGGCGCGGCGGCGTCTGTCATCGTCTCGACAATGAACTCGACGGTGCCCGCCCCCACGTAAGCCACGGCCCGCGCAGCAGCCACGGCCGCCTCACCCATCTGCTGGCGCATGGCCTGCGTCATGCCCGGTGCGGGCGCTTCTTCCAGCACTTTCTGGTGGCGACGCTGTACCGAGCAATCGCGCTCAAACAGATAGACGTAGTTGCCAAGCGTGTCGCCAAACACCTGTATTTCGATATGGCGCGGGCGCTGCACGTATTTTTCGATCAGCACCGCGTCATCGCCAAAGCTGTTGATGGCTTCGCGCTTGCACGATGCCAGTGCGGCATCAAAGTCATCAGCCTTGTCCACCGCACGCATGCCTTTGCCACCGCCGCCCGCACTGGCCTTGATGAGCACTGGGTAGCCTATGGCGTCGGCCTCACGCCGCAGCAGTGCGGCATCCTGGTTTGCCCCGTGGTAGCCGGGCACCAGCGGCACGCCGGCCTTTCCCATGAGTTGCTTGGACTCCGACTTGAGCCCCATGGCCTTGATGGCGGACGGAGTGGGGCCAATGAACACCAGCCCCGCATCAGCACAGGCCTGCGCAAACTCTTCGTTTTCGCTCAGGAAACCGTAGCCGGGGTGCACAGCCTGCGCACCGGTCGCTTGGGCCGCCTCCAGAATGCGCCGCCATTGCAGGTAGCTGTCTTTCGGTGCGCTACCGCCAATGTGCACGGCTTCATCGCACACGCTGACGTGTTTGGCGCGGGCATCGGCATCGGAGTAAACCGCCACAGTCTTGATGCCCATGCGCCGGGCCGTAGCCGCCACGCGGCAGGCGATCTCGCCCCGGTTGGCGATGAGGATTTTGCTGAACATTTTTGGGTTGCTCATGGTGTCTCTTTGTTTGTCTTCAGGCCGACGCTATTTGTCCGCCGCCCCACCACGATCGGATGCGCAGCAGCATTGCTTTCAAAAATTTCATCATGACCACCAGCAGGCAGATACTGATGATCAGCACGACGCACAGTGCCACGCCAAATATCAGCGGGTGCTGCGTGGCCAGCCACATGGCACCCATCACCAGGCCGTCTTCGAGCAGGCTGACCGCAATATTCGAAAAGGGCTCGGGCGAGGTGTTCACGGCTGCGCGGGTACTGGCCTTGGTCGCAAACGAAGTGGCCGCCAGCGAGCCACCCAGCAGCCCGGCCGCCATGCCCATGGTGGCGCTGTCGGCCCCGAATACCCCGGCAGCCAGTGCCGCGCCAGCGGGAATGCGGATGACCGAGTGAATGACGTCCCACAATGAATCAAGCCCGGGTATTTTGTCCGCAAAAAACTCAACAAACAGCATAAAGCCGCTGGCCACCAGCACGGCCGGATGATGCAAAACGGCCAGCCCGGCTGGCAACTGAATCCACCCCATCCAGCCCGCCAAACCCGTGATGAACACTACCGCATACAGTCGTAATCCGCTGGCCCAGCCCAGCGCGGCGGCCAGGGCCAGAAGCTGGACCATGTCCATGGATTGCGCGCCTTTGGCAACCGCGCCCGAA
The DNA here is from genome assembly GCA_031411175.1 of Rhodoferax sp. Taxonomy (GTDB): domain Bacteria; phylum Pseudomonadota; class Gammaproteobacteria; order Burkholderiales; family Burkholderiaceae_C; genus JANYCG01. The sequence goes on from JANOAP010000126.1 coordinate 5,235, forward strand.
ATCGCGGCAGCCCCCGGCCCGGCGACGCCAAGCCACAGTGTTTGGAGATAACTCAAAAAGGTGTCCATCATTGAGCCTTGTGTTTTAGCTGCGCGCCCGCCTCGGGGCAAGCCAGCATTTGTTCCTGCATTGCAAAGGAGTCACATCCGGAAGACACCGAATTTCGTGTCGGGGATCGGTGCATTCAGGGACGCGCTCAAGCCTAAGCCTAGCACCCGGCGGGTGTCGGCCGGGTCGATCACGCCGTCATCCCATAGCCTGGCGGTCGCGAAATAGGGGTGGCCCTGCAGTTCATACTGGTTGCGGATAGGGGCCTTGAAAGCTTCTTCTTCGTCCGCACTCCACTGCCCCCCTTTGCCCTCAATGCCGTCGCGCTTCACGGTGGCCAGCACACTGGCGGCCTGCTCGCCGCCCATGACCGAGATGCGCGCGTTGGGCCACATCCACAGAAAGCGCGGCGAATAGGCCCTGCCGCACATGCCGTAATTGCCCGCGCCGAAGCTGCCGCCAATGATGATGGTGAACTTGGGCACCGCCGCACAGGCCACCGCCGTCACCATCTTGGCACCGTTGCGGGCAATACCTTCGTTCTCGTACTTGCGGCCCACCATGAAGCCGGTGATGTTTTGCAGAAACACCAGCGGAATCTTGCGCTGGCAACACAGCTCGATAAAGTGCGCGCCCTTGAGGGCCGACTCACTGAACAAAATGCCATTGTTGGCAATGATGCCCACCGGCATGCCCTCAATGTGCGCAAAGCCGGTAACCAGGGTGGTGCCATAACGCGCCTTGAACTCGTCAAACTCACTGCCATCCACGATGCGAGCGATGATTTCACGCACGTCAAATGGCTTGCGAGTGTCTGCTGGAATCACACCGTACAACTCGTTCGCTTCAAATTTAGGAGCAACCGACGCTTGATTGGCGAGTGCTGGAAGCTTTTTTTTATTCAAATTCTTGACCGCATGGCGCGCCAGCGCCAGCGCGTGCGGGTCGTTATGCGCCAGATGGTCTGCCACGCCAGAGAGCCGCGTGTGCACATCGCCACCCCCCAGATCTTCTGCGGTGACGACTTCGCCCGTGGCAGCCTTCACCAGCGGCGGCCCGCCCAAAAAAATCGTGCCCTGGTTCTTGACGATGATGGCCTCGTCGCTCATGGCCGGCACGTAGGCACCGCCCGCCGTACACGAGCCCATGACCACCGCAATCTGTGCGATACCTAAAGCGCTCATTTGTGCCTGGTTGAAAAAGATGCGGCCAAAGTGATCGCGGTCGGGGAAGACCTCGTCCTGGTTGGGCAGATTGGCACCGCCCGAATCCACCAGGTAGATGCAGGTGAGGTTGTTTTGCTGCGCAATCTCTTGCGCGCGCAGATGCTTCTTGACGGTCAGCGGGTAATAGGTGCCGCCCTTCACCGTGGCATCGTTGCACACAATCATGCAGTCCACGCCACTCACGCGGCCAATACCGGCAATCACACCCGCGCAAGGTGCGCTGTCGGTGCCGTCACGGTCGGGGTACATGCCTAAAGCGGCCAGCGGCGACAACTCAAGAAACGGTGTACCGGGGTCCAGCAGCATCTGCACGCGGTCGCGGGGCAGCAGCTTGCCCCGCGCGGTGTGGCGGGCACGCGCCACTTCACCGCCACCCAGAGACGCCTGCGCCACTTTGGCTTTGAGGTCTTCCACCACCAGCCGCATGGCGGCGGCGTTGGTCTGAAACTCCGCAGAGCGGGCGTTTAGTTTTGTCTCCAGCATCGGCATCTTGGTGAACCCTTGGTGGACCCTTGGCGGATCGTTTCTACCCGTCTAGTTGACGTTTACGTAAACGTCAACTAGACGTCAATTGTGGCACGCCTTACCGGCGCAGCAAACTACCGGCGTAACAAATCCGGCAGATGCGCCATGTCAGTGAATATATGGTGCGCCCCGGCCTGGCGCAAGGCAGCGGCATCCACATGCGCCGTCGTCGCCGGTGAATAGGCAAAAACCGTCGCACCAGCAGCCACGCCCGCCGTCACACCGGTCACCGTGTCTTCCACCACGGCACAGCGGGCTGGGTCAACCGCCAGCGCGGCAGCAGCAGCCAGGTACACATCAGGGAAAGGCTTGGAGCGTGGCGTCTCATGCCCGCTGAAAATTCGCCCGTCAAAATACCGCGCCAACCCGAGTTTACGCAGCATGAGTTCGACCTTGAAGCGGTCAGCACCTGAGGCGCAGGCAATCCGGCCTTCATGATGCGCATGAATCTCATGCACGGCGTCATGAACATTCTGGATGGCGTTGACATGGGTCTGCAAAGCCAGATTGCGGCGTTCACGAAACCCGGCCAGCCAGTCTTCGGTGACCGGTTCACCGGTCTGCTGCGCAATCAGGTCGGCTTCGTCCTTGACCGCCTTGCCGACGAACAGGCGCATGCACTCATCCACGGTCAGATGCCATCCACGCTCTTGCAGCATGTCACGCAAGACACCATTGGTGATGGGCTCGCTGTCTACCAGCACACCATCACAGTCAAAAAGGATCGCCTCAAATTTCCTATCCACCCTCATACCGGCCTCGCGGAATCGTCTTGTTCATGCTGCGTGTTCATGCTTTTTTGGCCTTGCGCTGCTCCGGCGTCTCGGTGGGCGCGCCCTGCTTCACCCATTCTGCGTAACCGCCGTCAATGTGAGAGACATTGGTCATGCCCATGTCCTGCAGTGTTTTGGCGGCCAGCGCACTGCGCCAGCCTGCGCCGCAGAACAAAATGAATTCCTTGCTTTCATCGGCCCACATCGGCTTGTGATAGGGCGAGTCTGGGTCCACCCAAAACTCCAGCATGCAGCGCGGAGCGTGGACGGCACCCGTGACGGTGCCGGCCGTCAGCTCCCGCACATCGCGGATATCCACAATGACAACGTCCTGATCTGCCAGGCGCGCACGGACGTCTTCAACGGAATGGGTGGTGACCTGCGCCATGGCCTCATCGACGAGGGCACGGAATCCTTTGGTGATAGGCATGATTGTTGTCCTTGATTTTCGACCACTAAAGCGCCCGCTGAATGATGATCTTCTGAATATCCGAGGTGCCCTCATAAATCTGGCACACGCGCACATCGCGGTAGATGCGTTCGACGGGGAAGTCGCTCACGTAGCCATACCCGCCCAGGGTCTGGATGGCGGCGCTGCACACTTGTTCGGCCATCTCGCTGGCAAACAGCTTGGCCATGGCGGCTTCTTTCAGACAGGGGCGGCCTGCATCACGCAATGACGCTGCGTGCCAGATCAGTTGGCGTGCTGCTTCAATCTTCGTGGCGCATTCGGCCAGCCGGAAGCCCACGGCCTGGTGGCTGAAGATAGGCTGGCCAAAGCTCTCCCGCTGCTTGGCGTAGTCCACCGCGCATTCAAACGCACTGCGCGCCATGCCCACGCTTTGCGCGGCGATGCCAATGCGCCCGCCCTCCAGGCCGCCCAACGCAATCTTGTAGCCCTCGCCTTCCGCGCCAATCAGGTTTTCAATCGGGATGCGGCAGTTGTCGAAGTTGATTTGCGCAGTGTCGCTGCTGTGCTGGCCCATCTTGTCTTCCAGCCGTGCCACCACATAGCCCGATGCGCTGGTGGGCACGATGAAGGCGCTCATGCCCTTCTTGCCCGCACCTTTGTCGGTGACGGCAATGACGATGGCCACGTCACCGTTTTTGCCGCTGGTGATGAACTGCTTGACGCCATTCAGCACATAGCCATCGCCATCTTTCACTGCCGTGGTTTTAAGCGCCGACGCGTCCGATCCCACATGCGGCTCGGTCAGGCAAAACGCGCCCAGCATTTGCCCCTGCGCCAAAGGCGTGAGCCACTGCTTCTTTTGCGCAGCATTGCCGTAGCGTATGAGGATGGCGTTGACCGGGCAGTTGGTCACGCTGATCACCGTACTGGTGCCACCATCGCCCGCCGCAATTTCTTCCAGCACCAGGGCCAGGGTGACGTAGTCCAGGTTGGCGCCGCCAAACTCCTCGGGCACGCAGATGCCGTAAGCCCCCAGCGCGGCCAGGCCCTTGTGGGCTTCACGCGGGAAGTGGTGCTCTTTGTCCCAGCGCGCGGCATGGGGCCAGAGCTCTTCTTTGGCAAAGGCCCGCACGGCGTCGCGAACCATTTCCTGGTCTTGGTTGAGTATCAAATTGGCCTCCAGACCCCGAATAACGGGCTTAAGCAGCTATGCATAAAATAGCAAACAGTTATTTGCCCTGCGCCAGATCCATGATCATCCGGCTGGCAAGGTACAGGCGGCGCGGGATCGCGTCAATCATCACATACTCGGCCTGGTTGCTGTGGTAGTTCAACCCTGGCAGGCCCATGCTTTCAATGACCGGCTTGCCGCCCAGCGCAGCATAGGCAGCATCGGTGCCACCACCCGTGGTGGGGATCACGCCCAGCTCGCCACCCGCTTCCTTGTAGATGGCGATGGCTTTCTCCACCATCTGCTTGCCCGCTGCGTCCGCCGCAAACGCGGGGCGACCGTGGTCCACGGTGATCTTGATCTCGGATTTGGCGAGCTTCTTGCGGTTGAGGATGCGGTCTTCCAGCGTCTTCAGCAAGCCGTCAAGATCGGTCTTGAGCGCATAGCGGATGTTCGCTTCCAGGTAGGCCTCGTCGGGAATGATGTTGGGCACACCCCCCGACTTGCCAATGGTCCAGTTGAAGCGCAGGCTGCGCGCCTTGTCGTCCAGGTCCAGCGTGCGCTGCACCACATCAGCCGCCTCGACCAGCGCGTTCACACCCAGCTCCGGCGCAGCACCTGCGTGGGAAGCCGGCCCCTTGATGTTGACCTTGTAGTAAACGATGCCAGCGGTGCCCAGCGTCATCATCTCGCGGATGGCGTTGGTGGGCTCAAACGACAGGATGTAGTCCGACTCGTTGGCGAGTTTCTGGATCAGGTCGCGCGAGCCAAACGAGCCCATTTCCTCATCGGTGTTGAACATCACCGTGATGGAGCCGAAGTCTTGAAAGCCACGCGCTTTCAATAGCTGCAGCGTGTGCAGGATGACGGCGATACCGCCTTTGTCATCCGCAATGCCGGGGCCAAACGCCCGGTTACCGTCAATGCGAAACGCAGCCTTGGCCAGCGTGCCCTTCACGTAAACCGTGTCCATGTGGGCCATCAGCATCAGGCGTTTGCCGCCCTTGCCTTCCATGCGCCCCACGAGGTTCTCGCCCACCACGTTGCCCACTGCCTTGCTTCGGCTCACCGCCAGGCCCAGATTTTTAAGTTCAGCCTCCAGCAGGTCCGACATGGCGGCCATGCCATCCGCGGTACCGGTGCCGGTCTCGATGTTCACCAGCCGCTCCAGCGTTTTAACCACAGCGGGTTGTTCCGCCGTGGCCGCAGCCAGCAGGCTGTCGTCACGTCCCTGCGCCCAGCTGAGGCTGGTTGCCAACAGGCCCGCGCACAGCAAATTCAGCGCGCGGTGTTTGAAGTTGTTTCGAGTTGTCATGTACTGCCTAGCCCCGTTGATTGGAGTTTTTGGTTTTCAAGAACTAAATTGGCCTCTGGCCCTTACGCAGAAAGCTCAAGAAGCTATTATATTTATAGCATCTCAAGGGCCACGGCCGTGCCTTCGCCACCCCCAATGCACAGCGTGGCCACGCCCTTTTTGAGGCCACGGGCCTGCAGGGCGTACATCAGCGTGACCATGATGCGCGCACCGCTGGCACCGATGGGGTGGCCCAGCGCACAGGCACCGCCGTTCACGTTGACGATGTCGTGGCTCAGCTTGAGGTCATGCATGAGCGCCATGGGCACTACGGCGAAAGCTTCGTTGACTTCCCACAGGTCCACATCCTTGACACCCCAGCCTGCTTTGGCCAGCGCCTTGTTGACCGCGCCCACCGGTGCCGTGGCAAACCAGTTGGGCTCCTGGGCGTGGACGGCATGGCTGACGATGCGGGCCAGCGGCTTGCAGCCCAGTTTGGCGGCGGTAGAGGCGCGCATCATCACCAGTGCCGCGGCACCGTCGTTGATGCTGGAGCTGCTGGCGGCGGTGATGGTGCCATCTTTTTTGAAGGCAGGTTTCAGCGATGCAATCTTTTCTAGCTTGACCTTGCCCGGCCCCTCGTCTATTGAAATCACCGTGTCGCCAGACCGGCCCTTGACGGTGACCGGCGTAATCTCTGCCACAAATGCGCCTGATTTTGTCGCTGCCTGAGCGCGCTGCACGCTGGTGGTGGCAAAGCTGTCTTGCTGCTCCCGGGTAAAGCTGTATTTGGCGGCGCAGTCTTCACCAAACGTGCCCATGGAGCGACCCGCCTCATAGGCGTCTTCCAGGCCGTCAAGCATCATGTGGTCAAAAATGCGGTCATGCCCAATGCGGTAGCCGCCGCGCGCTTTGGGCAGCAGATAGGGCGCGTTGGTCATGCTTTCCATGCCACCGGCCACCAGCACGTCGGCGCTACCGGCCGCCAGCATGTCATGCGCAAACATGGCTGCCCGCATGCCCGATCCGCACATCTTGGACAGCGTGACGGCCCCGGCGCTGATCGGCAGGCCGCCCTTGAACGCCGCCTGGCGCGCCGGTGCCTGGCCCTGCCCCGCCATGAGGCAGTTGCCAAACAGGACTTCATTCACGTCAGCGGGGGCAACCCCGGCGCGCGCCATGGCAGCCTTGATGGCGGCACCACCGAGGTCATGCGCTGCAAGGCTTGAGAAGTCGCCCTGGAAGCTGCCCATGGGGGTGCGGGCAGCACCGACGATGACGATAGGGTCGGACATGGCTTGAAACTCCTGTAAGTTGATTAAGGGAAAAAATCAGTAGTGTCCGGTGAACACAATCTGGTTTCGGCAAGAAGCCGATCAATGCGACCGGCCTGCAACACCCGCCTTGGCAAGGCGAACATCACGCCCCAGCGAGACAGCCTTCTTGACAAACTTTTTATCGAACGTGTACAAGCCTGCCTCCGCCTGGCTCGAAGCGGCGTGAAGCGCATCAGAAAAGTCCATGCCGGCTTGATAGTCCTGCATGGCCTGAGCGACCTGATCGACACACTCAACCGTCACATTGGCCATACCCAGCAAGCCTGTCAGTCCTGCATGAAGGGGTTTGGGGGCGTGCTCATAAACACTGCGCAAAACCCACTCGAGCTCCATAAGAACAGTCTTGGAGATGTAGATTCCATCGGAGTTCACTACAAGTTTGCGCGCAATCTCGGCTTGCTGTGGGTCGTCCGCCACCAGAAAACGTAAAAGGATATTGGTGTCCAAAGCGATCACGGGTTCTCCTTTTTCCACCGCTTCTTGATATCAGCCTGCAACCTCTTGTCGATCTCTTCAAGCGACAGCGCTGGACCGTTGGAGCGCAGACTGCCCATTACTTCATCCACAGTGGTCCGGGGAAACAGGCCGCTCTTGGCAGAGCGAATCAGCAAGCCTTGTGGCACCTCTTCAACAATCAAGTTCATTCCCGCTTGCCACTGACGGGCATCGCGCAATTCTTTGGGAATGACAACCTGACCCTTGGAAGAAAGTGTGGTTGACAGCATGGTGTGAATTTTTTTGGAAGGTAGTAAGACTTGGTAAGAATAACGCCCTGACCGACATTCGTCAAGTAAGCCTGGTATTTGAGAGCGCCGCATTGGAAAACCGCTTATCCAGGTCATACGGAAAAACATCAAATACGTGCCCCTGCTGAATACGCTCCTTGTGCCCCTGCCAGAAGGCCGCGTCGAGCAGGTCGGCATGGTGCTTCATGAAAACGCTTCGCACCGCCGGGTTACCCAGCAAAAAGGGGCCAAAGGTCTCCGGAAACACGTCTCTGGGGCCGACCTTGTACCAGACCTCGCCGCTCATCTCTTCCTCTTCGTTGCGCGGCTCGGGAACATGGCGGAAGTTGCAGTCGGTGATGTATTCAATCTCGTCGTAGTCGTAGAAAACCACCTTGCCATGGCGGGTGACGCCAAAGTTTTTCCAGAGCATGTCGCCAGGGAAAATATTGGCAGCCACCAGGTCCTTGATGGCGTTGCCATACTCAACCACCGCGCGCTCCATCTGCCCATGCGCTTTGGCGGCATCAGCTGTCGCGCCCGAAACAGCACCCCCCGCGCCACCGGCATCGAAGGCCTCTTGCAGGTAGATGTTGAGCGGGATCATGCGTCGCTCGATGTACACATGCTTGATGATGACCTCCACGCGGCCATCACCATCACGGTCGCTGACCTCCAGCTGGCTGGGGGCAAATTTTTCGATTTCAGCAATCAGGCCGTCATCAAACCGCTCACGGGGGAAGGCCACTTCGCTGTATTCAAGCGTGTCGGCCATGCGGCCCACACGGTCGTGCTGCTTCACGAGCAGGTACTTGCCCTTGATCTGCTCGCGTGTAGTTTCCTTTTGCAGGGGATAGAAGTCCTTGATGACCTTGAACACATAGGGAAACGACGGCAGGTCAAACACCAGCATCACCATGCCCTTGATGCCGGGCGCAATACGGAACTTGTCGCTGGAATGGCGCAGGTGGTGCAAAAAGTCGCGGTAGAAAAGCGTTTTGCCCTGCTTGGCCAGCCCCAGCGCGTTGTAGATCTCGTTGCGTGGCTTGCGCGGCATCATGCTGCGCAGAAACTGCACATAGGCCGACGGAATCTCCATGTCCACCATGAAGTAAGCACGTGCAAAGCTGAACAGAATCAGCAGGTCGTCCTCGCCAAACAGGGCGGCGTCAATCACCAGCTTGCCATTCGCACCATGCAGAATGGGCAGTGCAAACGGAAACTCGTTGAAGCCGTTGATCAGCTTGCCCACCACATAGGCACCCTTGTTGCGAAAGAACAGGCTGGTCAGCACCTGTATCTGGAAGTTGGCGCGCAGCTTGGCACCGGCAAGTTTGGCCTTCATCACCCCGACCACCCACCCGGCATCGCGCGGCAAATCTTCAAACTCAATGCGCAGATGAAAGTCACCCACCAGGGTCTGCGTCACGTCGCCCATATTCTCAAGGGTGGGGTAGTAGGCCCGGTAGGTGGGGCGTGCCTCGGACTCTCCGTTTTCAATGTACTCGGTGCTGACAGCAGGGCGTACAAAGATAAAGTCGTTCTGGAAATAGCTGCGGTGCAGTATCTTGGTCGTGACCGAGTTGAAAAAGGTTTCGGCCAACTCGGGCTGATGGTGGTCCACCAAGAGGCCGATGTAATGCAGCTTGACCTGCTGCCAGATGTCCATGGACTGGTCACCGGCCTTGAACTCGCGCTCCAGGCGGTTGGAGCACTCTTTCACCCGCAGGTCATAAAACTCGATGCGCTCGCGCTGGGCACGCTGCTGGCCGTGCCAGTCTGCGGTCTCAAAACGATGCTTGGCCCGCGATGACTCCGTGCGAAACAGGCGGTAGTGGCGGTTAAAGCCATCCATCATCGCCTTGGCGATGTCGTAGGCCAGGGTGGAGTCAAGCCGCTGGGGAAACATGGCGCGAATGAAACCTGAATAGGCCTTGCGATCAGCCTCGCGGCGTACCCGGCACCGCAGTGCCACGGGGATAACGCTTGAGCGCATTGCGGAACACCTTCACCACTTCATGCGGCCCCTGCATGCTGACGCCAAGGTCTTTGACCAACCCGTCCTTGAGGCCGTAGCACCAGCCATGCACGCTGACCTTCTGGCCACGCAGCCAGGCGTCCTGCATCACATTGGACAAGGCCACATTGCCCACCTGCTCGATCACGTTCATCTCGCACAAGACGTCTTCCTGTTCCGCCACGGTAAGGTGGTCAATGCGGCGGCGGTGGCGCAGCTTCACGTCATGCACATGGCGCAGCCAGTTGTCGGCCAGGCCCACGCGGGTGCCGCGCAGCGTGGCCAGAACACCGCCGCAGCCATAGTGCCCGACCACCATGATGTGCTCGACCTTGAGGTGGTCCACAGCGAACTGGATGACCGACAGCGCATTGAGGTCTGAATGCACCACCACGTTCGCCACATTGCGGTGAACAAACACTTCACCCGGGTCCAGCCCGGTGATTTCATTGGCCGGCACGCGGCTGTCGGAGCAGCCTATCCAAAGGTATTTGGGCGTCTGCTGGTGCGACAGCTGGGTAAAAAAACCGGGGCGCTGCTGCTCCATGCGGGCAGCCCACATCCGGTTGTTGTCGAACAGGTGCTGGAGGGATGACGTCATGGTTGTTTTCGCAGTGTCAAATCAGGCTTTGGCAAACATTTCACGCAGCACTTCAAGTGTGGGCTCGAGGTCAATGGCAGTCATTTTTTTGACTAATCGACTACGATCAATGGAGCGTACTTGGTCGAGCGCAATCGAGCTGGTCTGACGCTGCAGGCGGATGGTCACTCGTGTTGGCCATTCCCTGATCGTACTTGTGATGGGTGCCGCAATCACCGTGCCCAAATGTGCGTTCATGTCGTCAGGTGACACCACCAGACAAGGTCGTTTTTTGCTGATTTCCCGCCCCACCGTGGGATCGAGGTTGACCCACCATATTTCGCCTTGCCGGGGGTAACGCTTTTCTGCCACGGTTCAGTCGCCCCAGGCTTCATCCAGCGGCATGTCGCCCCAGAGGTTTTCACCGTCTTGTGCAGGCGCCGCCGCAAAGGCCGCCGCCCAGCCCCCCCTGGGTGCCTTGATGGGCTTCAGGACAATGCTGTCCGCTCGAACCTGAATGCTCAATGCAGACGCACGAACCAGGTGCAATGACTCCAGAACGGCCTTTGGCAGACGCAGGCCAAGCGAGTTGCCAACGGGGATGATGTGCGTCTGCATAAGTTTAAATGTAATTACAATGTGATCATTATAGTTTCGAGGTGACGACGGACTAGCAAGTCTCGGCAAACAGCTCCCGCCCAATCAGCATGCGGCGGATTTCGCTGGTGCCGGCACCAATCTCGTACAGCTTGGCATCGCGCCACAGGCGGCCCAGCGGGTACTCGTTGATGTAGCCATTGCCACCAAAGATCTGAATGCCGTTGCCCGCCATCTTGGTCGCCTCTTCCGCGCACCACAGGATGACCGAGGCGCAGTCCTTGCGCACCTGGCGCACGTGCTCAGCACCGAGCATGTCCAGGTTTTTTGCCACCATGTAGGCGAACGAACGCCCGGCCTGCAGCACGGTGTACATGTCGGCCACCTTGCCCTGGATGAGCTGGAACTCGCCGATGCTCTGGCCGAACTGCTTGCGGTCGTGGATGTAGGGAACGATGTTG
>JANOAP010000127.1:0-6580 GCA_031411175.1 Rhodoferax sp.
TGTTCATCATTCTGGCCGGCCGGGCCCGCGTGCTGGTGACCGACAACCGAGCGCGCGAGGTGATTCTTGCGACACTGCAACCAGGCGACTACATCGGCGAGATGAGCCTGATTGACCGCGAACCCCACTCGGCCAGCGTAGAAGCCGAGGTCCAGACCGACGCTCTGGTGCTGGCCGGGGACGACTTCACGCGCTGCCTGCTGGAAAACTCCTCCACCATGTCGGCCGTCATGCGCGGGCTGGTCAGCCGCCTGCGCAGTGCCGACCGCAAGATTGAGTCACTGGCCCTGATGGGGGTCTACGGGCGGGTGGCCAATGTGTTGCTGGAAAGCGGCACTCTAGGTGTAGACAACGTCAGAATCATCCGCGACAAGATATCGCGCCAGGACATCGCCAAAATGGTGGGTGCCTCGCGCGAAATGGTCAGCCGCGTGATGAAGGACTTCGAAGAACAGGGTTTCATTGAAACCCGCAACGATGGTGCCATCTGGGTCAAGGAACGCCGCAAGGTCCCGCGCTGACATATCAAACGCAGGCAGGCTGAAATCAGCCACTGCAACGGGTTAAGCTTGCGGCAATCCTATTGACGTATGACTTACTCGCTCAACACCCTGAATTCTTCCCGCTCCCAGGACGCGCCCCCTCGCTCTGGCTGGGGCCGTTTTGTCGGCGAGGTTGGCCTGGTGGCCGGCTTCGTTGTGCTGGCCTTGTGGCTTATTGCACTCTTGAGCTATTCACCGCAAGACGCTGCCTGGTCCACATCCGGCGCGGGTGGCTCTGTTGGCAACCGTATCGGACGGCTAGGCGCATGGCTGGCGGATGTCAGCTACTTTGTGCTTGGCTTCTCTGTGTGGTGGTGTGTGGCTGCTGGTCTGCGGACGTGGTTGTCAACGCTGGCCCGCTGGATGAGAGGCCAGGAGCCAAGGCCACGTGAAAGTGCGCGCGAGGCTACGGAAGGCCGCGGCAAGTGGGCCAGCCTGCTGGCCCGGCTCACATCCAGCCAGGGTGCATTCTGGATCGGTCTGGTTATCCTGCTGTGTGCCAGCACCGCGCTGGAATGGTCGCGGCTTCACCGGTTTGATGACCTGCTGCCTGGAGGGCGTGCCGGTGGCGTTCTGGGTTACCTGGTGGGGCCAGCCAGCGTCAAGTGGCTGGGTTTTCTGGGCTCGGGCCTGGTGGCCATTGCGCTGGGTGTGATGGGGGCTGCACTGGTTTTCCGATTTTCGTGGACGCACGTGGCGGAGCGCCTCGGCGGCTGGTTGTACTCGCAGGTCGAATCCCGCCGGGAAAAGCGCGAAATTGCGCAGGACCTGGCGCTGGGCCAGCAGGCTGCACGCGAGCGTGAGGAAGTGGTGATTGAAGAGCGTGAAGAGATTGCCGTGCATCACCCTATCCCTGTGATGATCGAGCCGGTGCTTGTCGATTTGCCCAAGAGCGAGCGGGTCGCCAAAGAGCGTCAGAAGCCCTTGTTCACCGAGTTGCCTGACAGCAAGCTACCGCAGGTTGATTTGCTGGATGGCGCGCAGCTGCGTCAGGAAACCGTAGCTCCCGAGACGCTGGAAATGACCAGCCGAATGATCGAAAAAAAGCTCAAGGACTTTGGCGTGGAAGTGCGCGTGGTGCTGGCCTCGCCTGGTCCCGTGATCACGCGCTATGAGATCGAGCCCGCCACGGGCGTCAAGGGCTCACAGATTGTGGGTCTTGCCAAAGACCTGGCACGGTCTTTGAGCCTGGTGTCCATCCGCGTGGTTGAGACGATTCCTGGTAAAAACTACATGGCGCTGGAGCTGCCCAATGCCAAGCGGCAGTCCATCAAGTTGTCCGAAATTCTAGGCTCGCAGGTCTATAACGAAGGCAAGTCGATGCTGACCATGGGCCTGGGCAAGGACATCATCGGTAACCCCGTGGTGGCTGACCTGGCCAAGATGCCCCACGTGCTGGTGGCGGGTACCACGGGCTCGGGCAAGTCGGTGGGTATCAACGCCATGATTTTGAGCCTGCTGTACAAGGCCGAGGCGCGCGACGTGAGGCTGTTGATGATCGACCCCAAGATGCTGGAAATGTCGGTGTACGAAGGCATCCCGCACCTGCTGGCTCCGGTGGTGACCGACATGCGCCAGGCGGCCCATGGCCTGACCTGGTGCGTGGCCGAGATGGAGCGCCGCTACAAGCTGCTGAGCAAGATGGGCGTGCGCAATCTGGCTGGCTACAACGTCAAGATTGATGAGGCCAAAGCGCGCGGTGAGTTTATATACAACCCGTTCAGCCTGACGCCTGAAGCGCCCGAGCCGCTGGAGCGCCTGCCACACATCGTGGTGGTCATCGACGAGCTGGCCGATTTGATGATGGTAGTGGGCAAGAAGATCGAAGAGTTGATTGCCCGCCTCGCGCAAAAGGCCCGCGCTGCGGGTATCCACCTGATTCTGGCCACGCAGCGCCCCAGTGTGGATGTGATCACCGGCCTGATCAAGGCCAATATTCCCACGCGTATTGCGTTCCAGGTCAGCAGCAAGATCGACAGCCGCACCATCCTTGACCAGATGGGCGCCGAAGCCCTTCTGGGCATGGGCGACATGCTCTACATGCCCAGCGGCACCGGCCTGCCCATTCGTGTCCACGGCGCGTTTGTGAGTGACGAGGAGGTGCACCGCGTCGTCAAATACCTCAAGAGCCAGGGTGAACCCAACTACATTGAAGGCGTGCTCGAAGGCGGTACGGTTGATGGCGAAGACGATCTGTCTGCGGATGGTTCCGGCGGTGGCGGGGGTGAGAAAGACCCGATGTACGACCAGGCCGTGGAAGTGGTTCTCAAGAACCGCAAGGCCAGCATCTCGCTGGTGCAGCGGCATCTGAAGATTGGCTACAACCGCGCGGCCCGTCTGGTGGAAGACATGGAAAAGGCCGGCATGGTCAGTGCCATGAGCACCAGCGGTCAGCGCGAAATCCTGGTCCCCGCGCGGGCTGAAAGCTGAGCATGAAGAAACTGATAGCTTCGTCTTTAATAGCGTTCTGTTCAATGAATACGTGGGCTAATGGCCTGGAAAGCCTTGAGGTCTTCGTCAAAACTGTCAAGACCGGCCGGGCTGACTTCACCCAAGTGGTTACCGCACCGGGTCGGGACGGCCAGGCCGCACGGGCCAAGACATCCACCGGCAGCTTCGAATTCGCCCGGCCCAGCCGGTTCAAGTTTGTTTACAAAAAGCCGTTTGAGCAAAGCATCGTGGCCGATGGTCAGACGCTGTGGTTGTATGACGTGGACTTGAACCAGGTCACTGCGCGCAAACAGTCCCAGGTGCTGGGCTCCACACCCGCAGCGCTGATTGCCTCGGCGGTTGATCTGCAGGCCCTGCAGGCTGATTTTGTACTCGCCAATGCGCCCGACAAGGACGGCCAGGAGTGGGTGACTGCGACGCCCAAAACCAAAGACGGCCAGGTGCAAACTGTGCGCATAGGGTTTCGCGCTGGCACCCTGGCGTCTCTAGACATTCTGGACAGTTTTGGCCAGAACTCACGCATGAGTTTCAGCGCATTTCAAGCGAATGCCGCACTAGACGCAGCTACGTTTCAATTCAAGCCGCCGGTGGGGGCGGACGTGGTGCGGCAGTAGCGGCAAACAAAGCGGTGCGACGCGACAGGCCGTAAGCCACAATATCGGCCAATGTCTGCGGCGAACTCAAACCACCAACCCCTGGCCGAACGACTGCGGCCCAAAACGCTGGCTGAAGTCATCGGCCAGCAGCATTTGCTGGGCGAGGGCATGGCGCTGCGTCTGGCGTTTGAGTCGGGCCAGCCGCACAGCTGCATTCTTTGGGGGCCGCCGGGCACGGGCAAAACGACGATTGCGCGCCTCATGGCCGATGCGTTTGATGCGCAGTTCATCACCATCAGCGCGGTGCTGGGCGGCATGAAGGACATTCGCGAAGCGGTGGAGCAGGCGCAGACCGCGCGTGACGGGCTGGAGCAACGCCGCACGCTGGTGTTTGTGGACGAGGTGCACCGCTTCAACAAAAGCCAGCAGGATGCTTTTTTGCCGCATGTGGAGAGCGGCCTGTTCACCTTCATCGGCGCGACCACCGAGAACCCGTCGTTTGAGGTCAACTCGGCCCTCTTGTCGCGCGCGGCGGTTTACGTGTTGCAACCGCTGTCGGGTGAAGATTTAGAGCAAATAGTGGCCCGAGCCCTTGAAATACAAGCTCTACCAGCTATTGAAAAGATAGCTATTGACCGTCTTGTTGCTTACGCTGATGGCGATGCCCGCCGCCTGCTCAACACGCTGGAGACACTGGCCATAGCGGCCACGCAGGAAAAGTACACCGAAATCACGGATGCCTGGCTGCTCAAGGTGCTGGGCGAGCGCATGCGCCGCTACGACAAGGGAGGCGAGCAGTTTTACGACACCATCAGTGCCCTGCACAAATCCGTGCGCGGGTCTGACCCCGATGCCTCGCTGTACTGGTTCATGCGCATGCTGGATGGCGGTGCCGACCCCAAGTACATGGCGCGGCGGCTGGTGCGCATGGCCAGTGAAGACATTGGCCTGGCTGACCCGCGTGCGCTGCGTCTGGCACTGGACGCGGCTGAGGTCTACGAGCGCCTGGGGACACCCGAAGGCGAGCTGGCGCTGGCCGAATGTGTGATCTACCTGGCCATGGCGCCCAAGTCCAACGCCGTGTACAAGGCGTTCAATGAGGCCAAGGCCTTCATCAAAAAGGATGGTACCCGCCCCGTGCCCATGCACTTGCGCAATGCGCCGACGAAGCTTATGAAAGAGCTGGACTACGGCAAGAACTACCGCTATGCCCACGATGAAGAGGGCGGCTTCGCGGCCGGCGAGCGCTATTTGCCCGACGGCATGGCCGAGCCGGAGTTCTACCGGCCCGTGGAGCGCGGCCTGGAAATCCGCATTGCCGAAAAGCTGCGGGAGCTGAAAAAGCGCAATCAGACCGGGTAAAGCATCAGGTGATCCGGCAGGTCGGGAACCGGGTAAACCCCGTCTGCCTAAGCCCATTTGAGGCCCAAAACAGGGGCATGCCGTGGCTACAATCCCCGCACCAACCCGCCAACGTCATAGCCTTGGCGGGTTTTTTGCTAGTGAAGATGGTGAACCCACAAGGTTGCGCCTGCGCTTCAATTGGCATGTCGATGGCGTTGACCCAATACCGGAGAAGTTTTTATGGATACCTTCATACAGCAGATCATCAACGGTCTGGTGTTGGGCAGCATGTATGCCCTTGTAGCCCTGGGCTACACCATGGTGTACGGCATCATCAACCTCATCAACTTCGCCCATGGCGAGGTGCTGATGGTGGGGGCATTGACCAGCTGGAGCATCATCGGGCTCATGAAAGAGTCCATGCCCGGCACGCCAGGCTGGCTGATCCTGTTGATCGCCCTGGTGATTGCCTGCATCGTGGCCGCAGCCCTCAATTTCGTGATTGAAAAAGTCGCCTACCGACCCCTGCGCAACAGCCCCAAGTTGGCACCGCTGATCACAGCCATTGGCATGTCCATCCTGCTGCAGACGCTGGCCATGATCATCTGGAAGCCCAACTTCAAACCCTACCCGAACCTGCTGCCGGCCGCACCCTTCAATGTGGGCGGAGCGGTCATCACTACCACGCAGATCCTGATTCTGGGCATGACGGCAGTGTCACTGGCGGTGCTGATGTGGGTGGTGAATGCCACCAAGCTGGGCCGTGCCATGCGCGCCACCGCCGAAAATCCGCGTGTGGCCTCGCTGATGGGGGTCAAGCCTGACGTGGTGATCTCCGCCACCTTCCTGATCGGCGCGGTGCTGGCGGCCATTGCCGGTGTGATGTGGGCGGCCAACTACGGCACGGTCAATCACACCATGGGCTTCCTGCCGGGTCTCAAAGCCTTCACGGCAGCGGTGTTTGGTGGCATTGGCAACCTGGCGGGTGCGGTGGTTGGCGGTATCTTGCTGGGGCTTATCGAGTCCATCGGCGCGGGCTACATCGGCACCCTCACCGGCGGCGTGCTGGGCAGCCACTATTCGGATATTTTTGCGTTCATCGTGCTGATCATTGTGTTGACCCTGCGACCCTCGGGCCTGCTGGGTGAACGTGTGGCGGACAGAGCTTAAGGAGCCCATCATGAACTCAAACAAAAGACTCGTCGCCATTTTGATTGCCGCTTTGGGCCTGCTGGTGCTGCCCCTGATATTGCAGGGCTTTGGCAATGCCTGGGTGCGCATTGCCGACATGGCCTTGCTGTATGTGCTGTTGTCACTCGGCCTGAATATCGTGGTGGGCTATGCCGGGCTGCTGGACCTGGGCTATGTGGCCTTCTTCGCCATTGGGGCCTACATGTTCGGCCTGCTGGCGTCGCCGCACCTCACAGAAACCTTTCCCATGTTTGCAGCCATGTTTCCCGGTGGCATGCACACGTCTCTGTGGGTTGTTATACCGGCAGCGGCGCTCATCGCGGGCTTTTTCGGTGTGCTGTTGGGCGCGCCGACATTGCGATTGCGGGGCGACTACCTGGCCATCGTCACGCTGGGTTTTGGCGAAATCATCCGCGTGTTTTTGAATAACCTGGACCACCCGGTCAACATCACCAA
>JANOAP010000128.1:0-10820 GCA_031411175.1 Rhodoferax sp.
GAGGTGGTAGTGGCGAAAGCTGTGCGAGTTCGAGTCTCGCCGACGGCACCAGACAAAAAAATGCCTGCCGCAGGGCTGAGCCAGCGGCAGGCCACAACCTCGATCAAAGCGATGCTCAAAGCGCCGATCAGAATGTCAAGATGAACCTCGATCAGTATCTGCCCGTCCTGTTGTTCATCCTGGTTGGTGTCGCGGTCGGCATCGTTCCTCAGGCTATTGGCTATGTGCTTGGGCCCAACCGGCCCAACGCCGCTAAAAACTCCCCCTACGAATGTGGCTTCGAGGCATTTGAAGATGCCCGGATGAAATTTGACGTGCGCTATTACCTGGTAGCCATTCTCTTCATCCTGTTTGACCTCGAAATTGCTTTTCTTTTCCCGTGGGCGGTGGCGCTCAAGGAAATCGGACCCTTGGGTTTCTGGTCGGTCATGGTGTTTCTGGCCATTCTGGTCGTGGGTTTCATCTACGAGTGGAAAAAGGGCGCACTGGACTGGGAATAGACCCCGGCATCTCGCTCCTCACGCACACCCAGACAGAATCTATTGCGGCATTAAGGCAGGAATAAAACAATGGCTATTGAAGGCGTTTTCAAAGAAGGCTTCATGACCACGTCGTATGACTCGGTGATGAACTGGGCCAAGACCGGGTCTTTATGGCCCATGTCGTTTGGTTTGGCCTGCTGCGCGGTCGAGATGATGCATGCGGCGGCGGCGCGCTATGACATCAGCCGTTTTGGGGCCGAGGTGTTTCGCGCCAGCCCGCGCCAATCCGATTTGATGATTGTGGCCGGCACGCTGTGCAACAAGATGGCGCCGGCCCTGCGCAAGGTGTATGACCAGATGTCCGAGCCGCGCTGGGTGATCAGCATGGGCTCCTGCGCCAACGGGGGTGGCTACTACCACTACAGTTATTCCGTGGTTCGGGGCTGTGACCGCATTGTGCCGGTGGACGTGTATGTGCCGGGCTGTCCGCCCACCGCCGAAGCGCTGTTGTACGGCATCATCCAGCTGCAGCAAAAAATTCGTCGCACGCAGACCATTGCGCGCACCTGAGGGTATTGAGATGACTGCTTTTGCTGTAGATCCTGAAGCCCTGAAGTCGACCCTGGTCGCTGCGCTGGGGGACAAGGCGGTCCATATCGGTATGGCCTTGGGTGAGGTGACCGTGGTGGTGTCCGCTGCCAATTACCTTGCAGCAGCAAAAACGCTGCATGATGCGCCGGGTTGCCAGTTTGAGTTGCTGGTGGACCTGTGTGGCGTCGACTATTCCGAATACAAAGACAACCGTGACGGCGCATTTGCGGGTGGACGCTATTGCATCGTCTCTCACCTTCTGTCGGTGAGCCTGAACCAGCGTGTGCGGCTGAAAGTGTTTGCGCCGGATGACGATGTGCCTGTAGTGGCATCGCTGTGCGACATCTGGGCCTCTGTGAACTGGTTCGAGCGCGAAGCCTTCGACTTGTTTGGCATTGTGTTTGAGGGCCACAACGACCTGCGTCGCATCTTGACTGACTACGGTTTTATCGGTCACCCGTTTCGCAAGGACTTCCCCACCACGGGTCATGTGGAGATGCGCTACGACGCGGAACAAAAGCGGGTGGTGTACCAGCCCGTCACCATCGAGCCGCGTGAAATCACGCCCCGCATCATCCGCGAAAATAATTACGGCGGTCTGAAGTAGAGTCCTATGGCTGAAATCAAGAATTACACGCTGAACTTCGGTCCGCAGCACCCGGCAGCCCACGGCGTTTTGCGTCTGGTGCTGGAGCTTGACGGTGAGGTGATCCAGCGCGCTGACCCGCACATTGGCCTGCTGCACCGCGCCACCGAGAAGCTGGCCGAGAGCAAGACCTTCATCCAGAATTTGCCTTACATGGACCGGCTCGATTACGTGTCCATGATGTGCAATGAGCACGCTTATTGCCTGGCCATAGAAAAGCTGCTGGACATCGAGGTGCCCATTCGCGCCCAGTACATCCGCGTGATGTATTCCGAGATCACGCGGCTGCTGAATCACCTGTTGTGGGTGGGCGCGCACGGGCTGGATTGTGGTGCGATGACGCTGTTGCTTTACGCCTTTCGCGAACGTGAAGACCTGTTTGACATGTACGAAGCGGCCAGTGGTGCTCGTATGCACGCAGCGTATTTCCGTCCCGGCGGTGTCTACCGCGACCTGCCGGAGACCATGCCGCAGTACAAGGCCAATAAGGTGCGCAATGCCAAGGCCATCAAGGAACTCAACACCAACCGCAATGGTTCGCTGCTGGATTTCATTGACGACTTCACCCAGCGGTTCCCCGGCTACCTGGCCGAATACCACACGCTGCTCACCGACAACCGCATCTGGAAACAGCGCACGGTCGGCATTGGTGTCGTCACGCCAGAACGTGCGATGAACCTCGGCTTTACCGGGGCCATGTTGCGTGGCTCAGGCGTGGCCTGGGACCTGCGCAAAAAACAGCCCTACGACGTGTACGGCCGGATGGACTTCGACATCCCCGTGGGCAAAACCGGTGACTGCTACGACCGTTATCTGGTGCGTATGGAAGAGATGAAGCAGTCCAACCGCATCATCAAACAATGTGTGGACTGGCTGCGCGTGAACCCCGGCCCGGTGATCACCGACAACCACAAGATTGCCGCGCCAGACCGCGAGTCCATGAAGTCCAACATGGAAGAGTTGATTCACCACTTCAAGCTGTTCACTGAAGGTTTTCACGTGCCCGAAGGCGAAGCCTATGCTGCGGTCGAGCACCCCAAGGGTGAGTTTGGTATCTATATCGTCAGTGATGGGGCCAACAAGCCGTACCGCTTGAAAATTCGTGCACCCGGGTTTGCGCATTTGGCGGGTTTGAATGAAATGGCCAGTGGTCACATGATTGCGGATGCAGTGGCCATCATCGGCACCATGGATATTGTGTTTGGGGAGATAGACCGATGATCGCTGATCATGTCGCCACGCCCATGACGGCGGGATTTACAGCGGGGTTTACGGCGCAGTTCACAGCGCAGTTCACAGCGCGGTTCGCCAAAGAGGTTGCAAAGTATCCCGCAGACCAGAAGCAGTCGGCGGTGATGGCCTGCCTGGCCATCGTTCAGCAGGAACTGGGCTTTGTAAGTGTGGAGAGCGAGAAAGTGGTTGCAGACTACCTGGGCATGGCACCGATTGCCGTGCACGAAGTCACCACCTTCTACAACATGTACAACCAGCGGCCTGTGGGCACCTACAAACTCAACGTGTGTACCAATCTGCCATGCCAGTTGCGTGACGGCGCGGTGGCACTCAAGCACCTGGAACACAAGCTGGGCATCCACATGGGGGAGACCACGGCAGACGGCTTGTTCACCTTGCAACAAAGCGAATGCCTGGGGGCCTGTGCCGATTCTCCGGTGCTGCTGGTCAACGACCGCGCCATGTGCAGTTTCATGAGCAATGACAAGCTGGACCAACTGGTCGACGGCTTGCGTGCGGCGGCGGCATCCAAGCCTGTGGAGGTCAAATGATGTCAGCTGACAAAGTGCTTGCCCAGTTTCAGGCCAATGGGCTTGAGACCTGTTTTCATGGTCGCCACATCAACCCGCAAATTTATGCGGACCTGAATGGCGCGAACTGGCGGCTGAAAGACTATGAAGCGCGTGGTGGTTACCAGGCCCTGCGCAAGATCCTGGGCAAGGATGGCGCTGCCCCGGCAGAAGACGGCTCCGTGGGCATGACGCAGGACCAGGTGATCGCCACCGTCAAGGAATCCGCGCTGCGCGGGCGTGGCGGTGCGGGTTTCCCCACGGGTCTGAAATGGAGCTTCATGCCCCGCCAGTTCCCCGGCCAGAAGTACCTGGTATGTAACTCCGATGAAGGCGAGCCAGGGACTTGCAAAGACCGCGACATTCTGCAATTCAATCCCCACATCGTGATTGAAGGCATGATCATCGCCGCCTATGCCATGGGTATCACGGTGGGCTACAACTACATTCACGGCGAAATTTTTGCCAGCTACGACCGTTTTGAAGAAGCGCTGGAAGAAGCCCGTGCGGCGGGTCTGCTGGGCAACCACATTCTGGGCAGTAACTTCAGCTTTCAACTCCACGCAGCTCATGGCTTTGGTGCCTACATCTGCGGTGAAGAAACTGCGCTGCTGGAGTCGCTGGAAGGCAAGAAGGGTCAGCCGCGTTTCAAGCCACCATTCCCGGCCAGCTTTGGCTTGTATGGCAAGCCCACCACCATCAACAACACCGAGACGTTTGCGGCGGTGCCCTGGATCATCCGCAATGGCGGCCCGGCCTACCTCGCGTGTGGCAAGCCCAACAATGGTGGCACCAAGATCTATTCCATCAGTGGCGACGTCGAACGCCCCGGCAACTATGAAATCCCGCTGGGCACACCGTTTTCCAAACTGCTGGAGCTGGCCGGTGGTGCGCGCAATGGGCGGAAATTGAAGGCTGTGATTCCCGGTGGTTCGTCGTCCCCCATCCTGCCAGGCGACATCATGATGAACTGCACCATGGACTATGACTCCATCGCCAAAGCGGGCTCCATGCTGGGTTCAGGCGCCGTCATTGTGCTGGACGATAGCCGGTGCATGGTGAAATCTTTGCAGCGCCTGAGCTACTTCTACATGCACGAGTCTTGTGGCCAGTGCACGCCTTGCCGGGAAGGCACGGGTTGGTTGTCACGCATGGTGGATCGCATCGAAACCGGGCATGGTCGTGCCAGCGACATGGATTTGCTCAACTCGGTGGCGGACAACATTCAGGGCCGCACCATTTGTGCTTTGGGTGATGCAGCCGCCATGCCGGTGCGCGCCATGATCAAGCACTTCCGTCACGAATTTGAATACCACGTTGAGCACAAGACCTGCATGGTCCCGGCTTATGTTTAAGGCTCCCATGCTTGTCACTAGGTGTACTTCGCTGCCCCCCGAGGAGGCTGGCCTTGCTTGGGGCGGCCCGGCGGAAGGCCGTCTGACCGGACGACGAAACGATTGATAGCACGAGCACCACAAGATGATTGAAATCGAACTCGACGGCAAGAAGGTAGATATTGTTGAAGGCAGCATGATCATGCATGCCGCCGACAAGGCAGGCACCTACATTCCGCATTTTTGTTATCACAAGAAACTCAGCATCGCGGCCAACTGCCGCATGTGCCTGGTTGATGTAGAGAAAATGCCCAAGCCCATGCCGGCCTGTGCCACGCCGGTTACGCAGGGCATGATCGTTCGTACCAAGAGCGACAAAGCCATCAAGGCGCAGCAGTCGGTGATGGAGTTTTTGCTCATCAATCACCCGCTGGATTGCCCGATTTGCGACCAAGGCGGTGAATGCCAGTTGCAGGATCTGGCCGTGGGCTATGGGGGTTCGTCATCCCGTTACGAAGAAGAGAAACGCGTTGTCGCCGTTAAAGATGTAGGCCCGCTGATCTCCATGCAGGAGATGAGCCGGTGCATTCATTGCACACGTTGCGTGCGTTTTGGCCAGGAAGTGGCCGGCGTGATGGAGTTGGGCATGTCGCATCGCGGTGAACATGCCGAGATCGAGACCTTCTTAGGCCAGTCGGTAGACTCAGAGCTGTCCGGCAACATGATCGACATTTGCCCGGTGGGTGCGCTCACCAGCAAGCCGTTTCGCTACAGCGCCCGCACCTGGGAGCTGTCGCGTCGCAAATCGGTTAGCCCGCATGACTCGACCGGTGCTAACCTGATTGTTCAGGTCAAAAACAACAAGGTCATGCGCGTGGTGCCGCTGGAAAACGAAGCGGTCAACGAGTGCTGGATTGCCGACCGTGACCGTTTCTCCTACGAAGCACTGAACAGTGATGAGCGCCTGACCACACCTATGCTCAAGCAGGGCGGGGCTTGGAAGCCCGTCGATTGGCAAACGGCGCTGGAGTACGTGGCTAATGGCCTGAAGCAGATCAAGGCCGACTATGGTGCCAAGAGTATTGGCGCGCTGGTCAGCCCGCACAGCACACTGGAAGAGTTGTACCTGGCAGGCGCATTGATGCGCGGCATGGGCAGTGAAAACATTGATTACCGTCTGCGCCATGCCGAGTTTGCGGCGCAGGATGCCGCAGCGGGTGTGCGCTGGCTGGGCACCTCCATCGCCTCCTTGTCGCAACTGCAGCGCGTGCTGGTTGTTGGCAGCAATTTGCGCAAGGATCACCCGCTGTTTTCATTGCGAATTCGGCACGCAGCCCGCATGGGATGTGTTGTTAATGCTATTAATTCAGTAGCATATAACTGGGCTATACCGGTTGTCAATAACTTGCTGTCTGACCCTGCAACCTGGGCCCAAGCCCTGGCGGAAGTGGCTGCTGCCATTGCCTTGGAAAAAGGCATTGCTGCGCCGGTAGCGGCAACGCCAGGTGATACGGCCAAGGCCATCGCAAAATCACTGCTGGGTGGCGATCGCAAAGCCATTCTGCTGGGCAATGCTGCGGCCCACCATGCCAAGGCAGAGAGCCTTCTCGCGCTGGCCAACTGGATGGGTGCACAGACCGGTGCCACGGTGGGTTACCTGACGCAAGCCGCCAACTCGGTAGGCGCGCAGTTTGCGAACGCCATGCCACGCGCAGGTGGTTTGAATGCAAGCCAGATGCTCGCTGGTGGACTGAAAGCAGCGCTGCTGCTGAACACCGAACCCGAGTTTGACTCCGCTGCGGGTGTTGCCGGTGCACAAGCCTTGGGCAAATGCCAGATGGTAGTGACCTTGAGTCCGTTCAAGGCCAACATGGCTTTCAGCGATGTGTTGTTGCCCATTGCCCCTTTTACTGAGACTCCAGGCACGTTCGTCAACGCCGAAGGCCGCGTGCAGAGTTTCCACGCCGTCGTTAAACCGTTGGGGGATACACGTCCGGCCTGGAAGGTTTTGCGGGTGCTGGCCAATTTGTTGAACATTCCCGGATTTGATGAAGACTCCGCCCAAGCGGTGTTGACCAAACTTGTCGGCAATGAAACCAGTCACCTCCCCACAGCCCGCTTGCACAACACATCGCAAGGGGCGATGGATGTGTCGCCAGCGCATGGTGCCCCGGCAGTCGCCAGCATCTATGCGCTGGATGGTACGGTGCGTCGGGCCAGTTCCTTGCAGATGACAGCTGATGCCAAACAGGCGCTGGCAGGTGCGGAGGTCACAGCATGATCGACGCCATTTTTAACTTCGGCCAGGGCCTGATTGGCGCAAACTGGTGGGCCACCATGGCCTGGCCCGTGTTGTGGATACTGATCAAGATCATTGTGGTGGTTGCCCCCCTGATGGGTGCCGTGGCGTATCTGACCTTGTGGGAGCGCAAAGTCATTGGCTGGATCCAGATTCGTATTGGTCCCAATCGGGTCGGTCCTTTTGGGTTGTTGCAGCCGATTGCAGATGCACTCAAGCTGTTGGGCAAGGAAATCCTTATTCCGTCGGCAGCCAACAAAGGTTTGTTTTTGCTGGGGCCTATCCTGACGATCATGCCTGCGCTGGCAGCCTGGGCTGTTATTCCTTTTGGTCCTGAAACGGCATTGGCCAATGTCAACGCGGGCCTGCTGTTCATCATGGCCATCACGTCGATGGAAGTTTATGGTGTGGTGATTGCCGGTTGGGCCTCCAACTCCAAATACGCATTTCTGGGTGCCCTGCGTGCCTCCGCGCAGATGGTGAGTTATGAGATTGCCATGGGCTTTTGCCTAGTGGTGGTCCTGATGGTGTCTGCCAGCATGAACATGACCGACATCGTGACCGGTCAAAGCAAAGGTCATTTTGCGGCCATGGGCCTGAACTTCCTCTCGTGGAACTGGCTGCCGCTGCTGCCAATTTTCATGGTCTACATCATCTCCGGCCTGGCTGAAACCAACCGCCACCCGTTTGACGTGGTGGAAGGCGAATCAGAAATTGTGGCCGGGCACATGGTGGAATATTCGGGAATGTCTTACGCGATGTTCTACCTGGCCGAATACGCCAATATGTGGCTGGTGTCGATTCTGGCCGCCATCATGTTTCTGGGGGGCTGGCTGCCTCCGGTTGACAGCGCGCTGTTCAACTGGATCCCCGGCTGGATCTGGCTCGGCATGAAGACCTGCGCTGTGGTGACTTTGTTCATCTGGATCCGCGCCACGTTGCCTCGGTTTCGCTATGACCAGATCATGCGCCTGGGCTGGAAAATTTTCATCCCGCTGACGCTGGTTTGGCTGATTGTGGTGGGTGCGTGGATGCAAACCTCGTACACCATCTGGAAGTAACCGGAGTTGCCTTATGTCTAACCCCACCTCAACACTGGCATCGCCCGCGTTTTCGATCAAGGACTTTCTCTCCAGCTTCATGTTGGTGGAGTTGTTCAAGGGCTTGGCCCTGACTGGCAAGTACGCCTTTCGCCGCAAGGTCACGATCCAGTTCCCTGAAGAGAAAACCCCGTTGAGCCCGCGTTTTCGAGGTCTTCATGCCTTGCGCCGTTATGAAAATGGCGAAGAGCGTTGCATTGCCTGCAAGCTGTGTGAGGCGGTATGCCCGGCCATGGCTATCACCATTGAGTCCGAGGTTCGGGCCGATGGTTCACGTCGCACCAGCCGGTATGACATTGACTTGACCAAGTGCATTTTTTGCGGCTTTTGCGAAGAAAGCTGCCCGGTAGATTCCATCGTTGAAACGCATATCCTTGAATACCACGGTGAAAAGCGTGGCGACCTGTATTTCACCAAAGAAATGCTGCTGGCTGTCGGTGATCGCTATGAAAGCGAAATTGCAGCCAATCGCGCGACCGACGCGAAGTACCGCTGATGCCAGCCCCAAGCCCTGCAAGCGCCACGACCTGCGCGATATAAAAAGACCCACCTCATGGACGTCAAGACTGGTTTCTTCTATTTGTTTTCAGCCGTGCTGCTGTTTGCGTCGTTCCGTGTTATCACGGCGCGCAACCCGGTGTATGCGGCGCTGTACCTTGTTCTTGCCTTTGCGCAGGCGGCCGCTTTGTGGATTCTGCTCAAGGCCGAGTTCCTGGCCATCACGCTGGTGCTGGTGTATGTGGGTGCGGTGATGGTTCTCTTCCTTTTTGTCGTGATGATGCTGGACATCAATGTTGACAGTGTCCGCAAGGGTTTCTGGAAGCATTTTCCTGTAGCTGCCACGTTGGGTGCTGTGATAGCGCTTGAAATGGCTGCGGTGCTAATGGGTGGATTTCGCACGACGGAAGAGCCCAAGGCCACCGCTCTCGTAGGCCATGCCGCCGCGCAAATTTCTAACACCAAAGAGCTTGGCAAAGTTTTGTATTCGCAATACGTCTTTCCGCTTGAGATCGCTGCTGTGATTTTGCTGGTCGCCATGATCGCCGCCATTGCGCTCACGCTGCGCCAGCGCAAAGACAGCAAATACACCAGCCCGTCAGACCAGGTGCGCGTCAGGGCGGCGGACCGGATGACGGTGCTCAAGATGGACGCAACGCGGATTGCCGTGCCTGAACCTGTTGCACCCGCAGAGGAGAAAAAAGCATGACGTTGACGCTGGGCCATTTTCTTTCTCTGGGCGCGATGTTGTTTGCGCTGTCCGTCATTGGCATCTTTTTGAACCGCAAGAACCTGATCGTTCTGCTGATGGCGATTGAGCTCATGTTGCTGGCCGTCAACATGAATTTCGTGGCGTTCTCGTATTACCTGCAGGATATGCACGGCCAGATATTCGTGTTCTTCATTCTCACGGTTGCTGCGGCCGAATCCGCGATTGGTCTGGCCATTCTGGTCCAGCTATTCCGCAACAAGTCCAGCATCAACGTGGACGAACTCAATACGCTCAAGGGCTGAACCCAAGGTTCACGAAGAGATCATCAAGATGAGTCAAACCTTAACTGCTTCCACCCTGTTGGTTGTCCCCTTGGCACCACTGGCCGGGGCTTTGCTCGCTGGCATTCTGGGTACTTCGTTTGGCGGCAACCGGATGGGTCGCCGCCTGTCCCACACGCTGACCATCCTTGGCGTTCTGGTGGCGTTCGTCCTGTCGGCCATGACGCTCAAGAGCGTCGCAATGGATGGCGCAAGATTCAACGAGACGCTTTACACCTGGATGGTGGTCGGTGGCCTCAAGATGGAGATCGGTTTCCTGGTGGATGGTCTGACCGCCATGATGATGTGTGTGGTGACCTTTGTATCGCTCATGGTGCACATTTACACCATTGGCTACATGGAAGAAGATGAGGGCTACAACCGTTTCTTCGCCTACATCTCTCTGTTCACTTTCTCCATGTTGATGCTGGTCATGAGCAACAACATGCTCCAGCTTTTCTTCGGCTGGGAAGCCGTGGGCTTGGTGTCGTACCTGCTGATCGGATTCTGGTTCAACAAACCCACTGCCATCTTCGCCAACATGAAGGCCTTCCTGGTCAACCGTGTGGGAGACTTTGGTTTTATTCTCGGTATTGGCCTGATTGCCGCTTACGCAGGAACGCTCAACTACACCGAAGCCTTCAGCAAGGCGGGCGAACTGGCCCGCTTGAGCTTGCCGGGCACCAACTGGATGCTCATCACGGTCATCTGCATCTGCCTTTTCATTGGCGCGATGGGCAAGTCGGCACAGTTTCCGCTGCATGTCTGGCTGCCTGACTCGATGGAGGGCCCTACACCCATCTCGGCGCTGATTCACGCGGCCACCATGGTCACTGCCGGTATCTTCATGGTGGCGCGTATGTCGCCGCTGTTTGAACTGAGCGAGACGGCGCTGAATTTCATCATGGTCATTGGAGCCATCACGGCCTTGTTCATGGGTTTTCTGGGCATCATCCAGAACGATATCAAGCGGGTGGTGGCGTATTCCACGCTGTCGCAGCTGGGTTATATGACGGTGGCGCTGGGTGCGTCGGCG
>JANOAP010000129.1:0-5014 GCA_031411175.1 Rhodoferax sp.
TCCCAGACGAAGGGCTTGCACAGGCGCTGGTTCATGCCGATGTCGAGGTCGGTCATCACGAAAATGGGGGTCTGCAGGCGGTCCGCCAGGTCCAGTGCTGCGGCGGCATGCTCAAAGCACTCGGTGGGGTCTTCAGGAAACAGCAACACATGTTTGGTATCACCATGCGACGCATACGCGCAGGCAATGATGTCCGCCTGCTGCGTGCGTGTGGGCATGCCGGTAGATGGCCCACCGCGCTGCACGTTGATGATGGTGACCGGGATCTCGGCAAAGTAAGCCAGCCCGATGAATTCAGTCATCAGCGACACGCCGGGGCCGGAGGTAGCCGTAAAAGCCCGGGCGCCGTTCCAGCCCGCCCCCACCACCATGCCAATGGAAGCGATCTCGTCCTCCGCCTGCACGATGGCGTAGTTGTGTTGCCCGGTGCTGGCGTCAACCCGGAATTTGGCGCAGTACTTTTGAAAGGCTTCTGCAACCGACGACGATGGTGTGATCGGGTACCAGGCCGCCACCGTGGCACCGCCATACACGCAGCCCAGCGCCGCCGCGGCTTTGCCTTCGGCAAAAATCAGGTCGCCCACCTTGTCGGCGCGCTGCACGCGGATGCCCAAAGCGCCGCTCAGGTGTTCGCTGGCAAAGTTGCGCCCCAGCCGCAAGGCCTTCAGGTTGGAGTCCAGCAGTTTCTCTTTGCCTTTGTACTGCTCGGCGAAGAGCTTCTCGAACACGCCCTCCTCCACATCCAGCAACACACTCAAGGCACCGACATAGATGATGTTCTTGAACAACTGGCGCTGACGCGGGTCGGGGTATACCGCGTTTGAAATTTCAGTCAGCGGCATGCCGATGACGTTGATGTCATCACGGAATTTGGACTTGGGCAGGGGCTTGGTGCTGTCATAGAACAGATAGCCGCCCGTGTCGATCTCGGCTACGTCGGCGTCCCAGGTCTGCGGGTTCATCGCCACCATCATGTCAACACCGCCGCGCCGGCCCAGATAGCCTTTTTCGCACACGCGCGCTTCGTACCAGGTTGGCAGACCCTGGATGTTGCTGGGGAAAATATTGCGCGGGCTTACTGGCACACCCATGCGCAGAATAGCCTTGGCAAACAGCTCATTGGCAGATGCCGAACCTGAGCCATTCACGTTGGCAAACTTGATCACAAAATCATTGACCGCTTCAATACGTTTCATACAACCCCCACGCTTGTCATTTCATGTACTGCGCTGCCCCCCGAGGGGGCCCGCCTTGCTTGGGAACGGCCCGGCGCTGCGGCTTTCATGCCATGGCTCCCTCTGCTTTTTTGCTTTGAACCCTGGATGTGATCTTCCCCGCAACATCAAAAGGCGTGGCCTTGGGCGTGACCAGCAAAAACTTCTGCATGTCCCAAGCGCCGGTCGGGCAGCGCTCGGCACACAGGCCACAGTGCAGGCACACGTCTTCGTCTTTCACCATCACGTGGCCGGTTTTCATTTCGCCGGACACATACAAATCCTGCGACAGGTTAGTTGCCGGGGCCTTGAGACGCGTGCGCAAATCCGCCTCATCGCCATTCGCCGTGAAGGTGATGCAGTCCATGGGGCAGATGTCCACGCACGCATCACATTCAATGCAGGTGTCCTGCGTGAACACCGTCTGCACGTCGCAGTTAAGGCATCGCTGCGCTTCCTTGAAGGCCGTGGCGGCGTCAAAGCCCAGTTCCACTTCCACCTTGATGCTGGCCAGAGCCATCTCGGCCTTGGCCCATGGCACTTTGTAGCGCAGGTCGTTGGATGTGTCGTTGTCGTAGGCCCACTCATGAATGCCCATCTTGGCAGACATCAGGTTGGTCATCGGGTCGGGGCGACGGGCAATGTCGGTGCCATTGAGCAGCAGGTCAATCGACACCGCAGCCTCATGGCCATGCGCTACCGCCGTGATGATGTTCTTGGGGCCAAAGGCCGCATCACCACCAAAAAACACGTTCTTGACGGACGACTGGTGCGTCTGCGCATCGAGCACCGGCAGACCCCACTTGTCGAAATCAATGCCGCTGTCTCGCTCGATCCAGGGGAACGCGTTTTCCTGGCCGACCGCAATCAGCACATCGTCACACGGCACGGTGACATCGGCTTCACCGGTCGATACCAGCGAACGGCGGCCCTGCTCGTCATACACCGCCTTGACGAGTTCAAATGTCATACCGGTCAGCTTGCCACCCTCGAGCACGAAGGCCTTGGGCACATGAAAATTCAAAATGGGGATGCCCTCGTGCATGGCATCTTCTTTCTCCCACGGCGAGGCTTTCATTTCTTCAAAGCCGCTTCGCACAATCACTTTCACCTCCAGCCCACCCAGGCGGCGCGACGACCGGCAGCAATCCATGGCAGTGTTGCCGCCACCCAGCACAATCACCCGCCTGCCGATGGCCGTGACATGGCCAAATGACACCGAGGCCAGCCAGTCAATGCCCAAATGGATGTTGGCCGCCGCTTCCTTGCGCCCCGGCAGATCCAGATCGCGACCACGCGGTGCGCCGCAGCCCACAAATACCGCGTCATAGCCGCCATTGGCCTTGTCAGACAGGAGGCCCTTCATGGATTCGATGCGGTGCCCGCTCTTGAACGTGACACCCATGTCAAAGATATAGCCCGTCTCTTCGTCAATCACCGTCTCAGGCAGGCGAAAGCGCGGAATCTGCGACCACATGAAGCCACCAGCCTTGGCTTCGCCATCAAACACCGTCACCTCATAACCGAGCGGTGCCAGATCGCGCGCCACCGTCAGCGACGCCGGTCCGGCACCGATGCAGGCGATGCGCTTGCCGTTTTTTGCGGCAATTTTGGGCATGCGCCGGGACACGTCATCCTTCATGTCGGCCGCGACGCGCTTCAGGCGGCAAATCGCAACGGGTTCGGGGGTCGCGGTTTCACTGTCTTCCACCCGGCCACGGCGGCAGGCGGGCTCACAGGGCCGGTCGCAGGTGCGCCCCAAAATGCCGGGGAACACGTTGGAAACCCAGTTGATCATGTAGGCGTCGCTGTAGCGGCCCTGACCAATCAGGCGGATGTATTCAGGAACGGGGGTGTGGGCGGGGCAAGCGTACTGACAATCGACGACCTTGTGAAAGTAGGCCGGATTGGCGATATTGGTTGGCTGCAAATCTGTCTCCTTGGCCCCGGCCTGGATTTTCATGCGCTCGGGCATCAACCGGGTGTCAAAACAGTCTAAGCGAATCCGGCCCTGCCTCCCCCCGGGTTAATCCCCAAGGGTGTCACATTGATGTCAATGCCGCAAAGGCTTTCACGACCTCAGGCGGTGCCTGCACAAGCTCTATCAAAACACCCTCGCCAGCAATCGGAAACTCGTCGTTGGACTTGGGATGCAGAAAGCAGATGTCAAAGCCTGCGGCCCCCTTGCGGATGCCACCGGGCGCAAAGCGCACGCCCTTGGCCGTGAGCCAACCCACAGCCAGGGGCAGGTCGTCAATCCACAACCCCACATGGTTCAGTGGCGTGGTGTGAACAGCCGGCTTCTTGTCAAGGTCCAGCGGCTGCATCAGGTCAACTTCGACCTTGAACGGGCCGACGCCCATGGCGCAAATGTCTTCGTCAACGTTCTCTCGCTCGCTGACAAAATTGCCGGTGACCTCCAGGCCCAGCATGTCCACCCAAAGGGTCCGTAGCCGGTGTTTGTCCGGGCCACCAATCGCGATCTGCTGGATGCCCAATACTTTGAAGGGCCTGTGCTGTGCTGATGAAAGGGGGCGGCTCATGCAAACTCCACGATGGGCTGATCCACCGTCAGGCTGTCACCTCTGGTCGCCAGCACCTTGGCGACCACGCCGTCCGCCAGCGCAAAAAGAACGTTCTCCATCTTCATGGCTTCGATGACGGCAACGCGCTCACCCGCCTGCACTTTCTGACCCGGCTGCACGGACACCTCGGCCAGCAAACCCGGCATGGGTGATAGCACGTAGCGGCTCATGTCGGGCGGTGCCTTGTACGGCATCAGTGCATGCAACTGGGCTGCCCGGGGCGACAGCACCATCGCGTCAAGCCGCGTTCCGTTGTGGGAAATGCGAATAGCCAGCGGGTTAAGCTTGGAGCCTGTGCCCACACCGCGTTCCACCTGCGCCGCGAACGGTTTGCCATTCACAGTGCCACGGATGCGGGCGCCGCCCAAATGCCAGTTGCTACATATTTCGTAGCTGCTTGAGACCGTCTCTATTCGGCTGGAGCCAGATTGGGCTTGAAAGTCGGTCACCAGGGCACGGTGTGGCTGGTTTTTCCCACCGGCTCCCAGACTGATGACCACAAACTCCTCGCCCACCGTGACACCATGGCCCGGCAATTGCCCGCTGATGCCCGCCGCACGGCCCAGCAGGCGGCGGTTGACGTAAGCCGCCAGCGCCACCAGAAAATGCGGGTCGTCATGCGGCACGTCTTCGGCGTGAAAGCCCTTGCCGTAGTTCTCGGCAATGAAGCCGGTATTGAAGTCACCCGCCACAAATTTGGGGTGGGCCAGCAAGGCCGATTGAAACGGGATGTTGCTGGAGACGCCGCGAATCACAAAGCCGTTGAGTGCCTCACGCATCTTGGCAATCGCATCCAGCCGGTCCTTGCCATGCACGATGAGCTTGGCAATCATTGAGTCGTAAAACATGGGGATCTCGCCACCATCCTGCACGCCGGTGTCCACGCGCACGCCCAGCCACTGCGAGGTGTCAGACGCAAACATTGTCTCCCGGGGCGGCTGAAACCGCACCAACCGCCCGGTGCTGGGCAGGAAATTGCGGAACGGGTCTTCGGCATTGATGCGGCACTCCATGGCCCAGCCTTCGCGCTTGACCTGCGCCTGCGTCAGCGGCAGTGGCTCGCCCGCCGCCACACGAATCATCAGCTCCACCAGGTCCAGCCCAGTAATGCATTCGGTCACCGGGTGCTCCACCTGCAAACGCGTGTTCATCTCCAGGAAGTAGAAGCTCTGGTCCTTGCCGACCACAAACTCCACCGTGCCCGCGCTCTGGTAC
>JANOAP010000130.1:0-1770 GCA_031411175.1 Rhodoferax sp.
CCATCAGCGTGTGGCAGGTGGGCTGGGATCGTGCCTTTTTCGCGGGGCACCGCAGAACCGGCTTTGCCGGGCTGCTAGTGCCGCCCCCTGCAAGGGGGAAAGCGTAGCGACACGCAGTGCGCGAAGCCGGGGGGTGTTCAATTTTCCTTAGCTTCTTCCTTGCGCTCCACCATGGTCTTGCTGACCATGACAGGGCGACCCTTGAGCTTGTTGATGGCCTGGCTCAGCTGGAAGTCTTTGTCACTGCCGAACTCGGGGATCTTGCGATCAGCCACGGGTTTCTTGGCTTCGTCCTCCAACTTCTTGCGGGCATCCTCGCGGGCTTTTTCACGGCCCGCGTCTTTCTTCTCGTCGCCCTGGCCGCTGCCCAGGTGTTTCTCAAGGTCAGCCTCTCGGGTGCGCAGCGCCGAGAACAAATTGCCTTCTTCGGTTTCATCCACCATCACGTCAGGCACGATGCCTTTGGCCTGAATCGACTTGCCTGACGGCGTGTAGTAGCGAGCTGTCGTGATCTTCAAACCCGTGTCGGGCCCTAGCGGACGAACGGTCTGCACCGAACCCTTGCCGAAGGTCTGGTTGCCCATGATGATGCCGCGCTTGTAGTCTTGCAGCGCACCGGCCACGATCTCGCTGGCGGAGGCCGAACCTTCGTTCACCAGCACCACCAGTGGCACGCTCTTGAGGGCAGCCGGGAGGCGTTTCAGCGGGTCAGGGTTACCACGGCGCTGGTAAAACTCGGGCGAGGCTTTGTAGGTGAATTTGCTCTCGGCGAGCTGGCCATTGGTGGAAACCACCGTCACGTTTTCGGGCAAAAAGGCAGCCGATACGGCCACGGCTGCGTCAAGCAGGCCGCCGGGGTCATTGCGTAGATCCAGCACCAGGCCCTTGAGGTTGGGCTCCTGCTTGTAGATTTCTTCAATTTTCTTGGCAAAATCGTCTACGGACCGTTCCTGGAACTGGCTCAGGCGGACCCAGGCGTAACCGGGCTCAATCACTTTGCCACGCACCGACAGCGTGCGGATTTCTTCGCGCGTGATGGTGACGGGGAAAGACCGGTTCTCGTCCTTGCGGAAGATCGTCAAAACCACCTTGGTGTTGGGCTCGCCGCGCATGCGCTTAACGGCCTCGTTGAGCGGCAGGCCCTTGACGGCCGTGTCGTCAATCTTGGTGATCAGGTCATTGGTCTTGAGACCGGCACGGTAAGCGGGTGAGCCTTCAATCGGCGACACCACCTTGACCAGGCCGTCTTCCTGGGTGATTTCAATGCCGACACCGACGAACCGGCCCGACGTGCCTTCGCGGAATTCCTTGAAGGATTTTTTGTCGAAGTACTGGGAATGCGGGTCCAGGCTGGCCACCATGCCCGAAATGGCATCGGTGATGAGCTTTTTCTCGTCCACCGGCTCCACATAGTCGCTTTTGACCATGCCGAAGACCGCCGCGAGCTGCTGCAGCTCCTCCAGCGGCAAGGGCGCCAGTGTGCCACGGGCGACGGTTTGCAGCGAAACCGTTGTGAGCGCGCCAGCGACAACGCCCAGTGAAATCCAGCCGGCAATCTTAAGTTTGTAACCCATATAAATTCCTATGCCAGAGCAATATACACCTTGGAGGTCAGTTGTCGCGCGGGGTTCCGCAGGCTTGCGTGAATTTGCGGTAAATGTTGCGACAAGTTCAAGTTCAGGCCCAAGTTCAAGATCAGGCCTTGCCCTGATTGGCGACCGCAGCCGCCGCCCTGGCCGCCGCTTCAGCGTCGCCCAGGTAGTAGTGGCG
>JANOAP010000131.1:0-4941 GCA_031411175.1 Rhodoferax sp.
TTTCCGGACAGGGCTATCAGCCTGGTTGTGCCCTTTGCTGCAGGCGGCCCCACCGATGTGGTGGCGCGCATGATCGCCATCCCCATGGGCAGGGCTTTGGGGCAAACCGTGCTGGTGGACAACGCGGTGGGCGCAGGTGGCACCATTGCCGCCACCAAGGTGGCGCGGGCCGCACCCAACGGCTATACCCTGTTTATTCACCATATGGGCATGTCCACCGCACCCGCGCTGTACAAGAAGTTGCAATTTGACCCTTTGAAAGACTTTGAGTACATCGGCCAGGTGGTGGATGTGCCCATGACTTTGCTGGCGCGCAAGGATTTTCCGGCCACCAACTTCGCCGAGTTGCAGACCTACCTGAAAGCCAACAAGGACAAGGTGTCGCTGGCCAATGCAGGCTTAGGTGCCGTGTCTCACTTGTGCGGCCTGCTGTTCATGACCCAGATGGGCGTGGACCTCACCACCGTGCCGTTCTCGGGCACCGGCCCGGCCATGAATGCGTTGCTGGGTGGCCAGGTCGATTTACTGTGCGACCAGACCACGCAAACCGTGCCCCTCATCAAGGATGGCCGTGTCAAGGTGTTTGGCGTGACCACGCTGAACCGCCTCTCGGCCCTGCCCAATGTGCCCACGCTGGACGAGCAGGGCCTCAAGGGTTTTGAGGTGAAGGTATGGCACGGCATGTATGCCCCCAAAGGCACGCCTGCACCGGTGCTTGACAAAATTGGCGCGGCCTTGCGTGCAGCTATGCAGGACCCGATGGTGAAGCAGCGGCTGGCGGACCTCAGCTCCGATATTGTGTCTGCCGACCGGATGACGCCCAACGGCCTCAAGACTTATCTTGAATCCGAAATCGCCAAATGGGGCCCGGTGATCAAGAAGGCTGGCGTGTACGCTGACTGATCTGCCCTAAAAGGCTTGCCCACCATGACATGCTTGATACCTCTGCGCTTTTGCCACGCGGTGATGGCCGCCGCGTTTCTGGTAGCCTGTGCCAACGGGTCGGACGGGTCCACCGCCAACGCCGCTGCGCCTGCGCGCCCCAAACTCGTCGTATTTCTGGTGGTGGATGGCTTGCCCCAGCGCCAGGTGGTGGACTACCGCGACCAGTTGGCACCCGACGGCTTCGCGCGTTTTCTGGACCGGGGTGCCTGGTTTTCGGATGCGCACTACGGCCACTCATTCACCGTCACTGGAGCCGGGCATGCAGTGATGCTCACCGGCGCGTACCCTGACCGTACCGGCATTATTGGCAACGACTGGCGTGATCCCGTCACGGGGGAAATCGAGTATTGCGCGGGTGACCCCACGGCCACCTACATCGGCCACAAGACCAACGCATTGGACGGCACCAGCCCCAAAAATCTCAAGGTCGAAACCGTGGGCGACGTGCTCGGGCGCGTTGACGGGCGGTCCAAAGTGATTGCCATCTCCGGCAAAGACCGAGGTGCCATTTTGCCGGCGGGCAAATCCGGTACGGCTTACATGTACATGGGTGCCACCGGGCAGTTTGCGTCAAGCACCCACTACATGAAAGAGCACCCGGCCTGGGTCAACGCGTTCAATGCCCAAAAACCGGCGGACCGTTATTTCAAAACCCAGTGGAAACCACTGCTGCCCGAAGCGGCCTATGCGCGCTCCATCCCTGATCAGCAGCCCTGGTTTGGCCCGCGCGGCGGTGCTTTGCCCATGATGATGGGCGTGGCGGCAGACGACGCACCTGGCCCCGGCTTTTACAGCGGCCTGTTGCGCAGCCCTTTTGCTGACGTGCTGTCGCTGGAGTTTGCCCGTGCTGCCATTGCGGGCGAGGGGCTGGGCAAGGATGACGCCCCCGACATTCTGTCGGTGAGCCTGTCAGGCCACGACTACGTTAACCATGCCTTCAGTGCGGAGTCGCGCCTTTCGCACGACCACCTGCTGCAGCTGGACCGCATGTTGCAAGCGTTCTTCGCGGATCTGGATGCCACCGTGGGCAAAGACAACTACCTGGTGATGCTCACGGCTGACCACGGCTTTATGCCTGCACCCGAACTGAGCGCCAGCCAGGGTAAAGCCTCGGGCCGCCTCAGCAGCAGCCAGACCTTGGGCCGGGTGGCGATGGGCCTGGCCAAAAAATTTGGCGATGCCAAATGGCTGGCAGGTTATTCCGGCTCTACTCTGCTTTTAGACAAAAAAGTGGTCGCGCAGAAGAATGCAGATGCCAACGCGCTGGCCGAAGAAGCAAGAGCCTTGTTGATGGCCGAGCCCGGTATCGCAGCGGCCTACACGCGGCGGGAGTTGGACAGCAACAGCCGCGCGGGCGCACCGTTTTTTGAGCAGATGCGCAAATCCTGGAACACAACGGTCTCGGGCGACGTGCAGTTTGTGCTCAAGCCATTTTGGATGTTTGGCTCCAGCACGTCGGTCACCACGCACGGGTCACCGCACCCGTATGACACGAATGTGCCCATCCTGATGTATGGCCCGCAATGGGTCAAGCCCGGGCGCGTTGATGCGCGTGTTGAAGTCGTTGACATTGCACCCACACTGGCGCGCCTGCTGCGTGTGGCGACACCCTCTGCGTCTGAAGGCAGATTGTTGCCGCTGCCTTAGTCAGCAGCTATTTGTTGTGCAATTGTAAAAATTCATACTGATCCCGAGGAAACATGCTTTAATCGCTACGAAAAAGATAGCTATCAGGGAACCTCGTTGGGATGCCAAATGAATTTTCAGAAGAAGTTGCTGGTTCTGCTGAGTGCGCTGTCATTTTTTGGGGCTTCTGCGCTAGCCCAGGACAAATGGGTCATCGGCCATTCGGGGCCGCTCACGGGCGGCAACGCCAAGTTCGGCAATGACATTCGCGACGGTGCGCAAGCTTATTTCGCGATGGTCAATGCACGGGGTGGCGTGCAGGGCAAGCCTATTGAACTCGTTTCCATGGACGACAAGAACGACCGCAAGATTGCTGGCACCAACACAAAAACTTTGCTTGACAACAAGAACCTGCTGGCCTTGTTTGGCTATGGTTCAGCCACGCTGAGTCTGGACGCCTTGCCGCAAGCTGAGGCCAAGGGGGTGGCATTTTTTGCCCCTTTTTCTGGCGCGAACCCGGTGCGGGTGAACAGCCCGGTGCTCTTCACCATTCGGGCTTCTTATGGCGAAGAGATGGACAAAATTCTGGGCTTCTGGACCAGCCTGGGCTTTAAGCGTGTCAGCGTTGTCCATTACGACGACGAAGTGGGCAAGCAGAACCTGGATGTGGTTACGGCCTACCTCAAGAAGATTAACCTGGCACCGCAGGCCTTTGCATTGAAACGCAATGCGACGGTGGGCAAGCCCGAAGTGCAGGCGTTGATGGCGCAAAAACCCGAGATGATCCTGATCACCGTGCTGTCGGGTGCAGCGGCCCAGATTCAGAAAGAGCTTGTGGCCATGGGCGGCATGGTGCCTACGTCAAGCCTGTCCTTCATCGGTGCAGACCAGTACATCACGGCGGCCGGTGCAGTGAGTTCGGGTGTCTCCATTGCGCAAGTGGTGCCCAGCCCCACGTCCACATTGCCCGCAGTGCGTGAGTGCGCCAAGGCGATGGAGGCCGCGGGCAGCAAGACCCCCATGAACTCCACCCAGCTTGAGTCCTGCTTTGCAGCCAAGACGCTGGTGGAGGGCATTCGCCGCGTTAAAAAAGACGTGACGGCACGGGCCGTGCTGGACTCGCTCCAGTCGCTTGGGGCCTATGACCTGGGTGGCTTTCAGATCAGCTTCTCGCAAGGTGCTCAACACGGCAGCAGGTATGTTGAGCTGGGCATGGTCACCCGCGACGGCAAGCTCAGCCGGTAGATTCAGCCCAAAAACATGGGGCTGTCGTCAGGTTCTCAGCGCAGAGTGCGCGCGAACAGGTTGAACGTCCGCTCCCAATGCCGCTCTGCCGCTGCCTGGTTGTAAATGCCCACGCGCTTGGGAAAAACAAAGCCATGCTCTACAGCCTGGTACCACTCAATGCGATGGGCCGTACCTGCGGCTTTCAGTGAAGCCTCCAGCTTTTGAATGTCTGCGGGGGGTGCCCATTTGTCAATTTCAGCGCAGGCGAAGTAGGTTTCGCATTTGATCCTGGGTGCCATCAGGTGCGGTGAATCCGGCGCGTCAGTCGCCATCTGTGCCCCGTGGATTGAAGCAATGCTGTTGATGCGACCGGCGAAGGCCGCTGCCGCCCACATCACAAACGGCCCGCTCATGCAATAACCCACGGCACCCACACGCGACGCATTGGCTTCAGGCTGCGCATCGGCAAACTTCAGTAGGGCGGCGGTATCAACTTCGGTGGTTTTGCGGTCCAGCGTGTTCATGTAGCCAAACATTTCGGCCATGCCCGCCTCGGTGCGCTCCTTTAACCAGAAGTCGCGCGACTTGCGGTAATACAGGTTGGGCAAGATCACGTAGTAGCCCACCGCCGCAAAGCGTCGCGCCATGTCGTGCAGCTCCTCGCGCTTGCCGGGCGCGTCCATGTAAAACAGCACCACGGGGTGCGGGCCGTTTTCTTCCGGATGAACCACAAACGTGTTCATGGCACCATCGGCGGTGGGGATGTCCAGGTGTTTTTCGATCATGTTGGGCCTTGCGTCACAATGGAGGATTACTTCATTGTCACCTGATTTTTACCATGCCGCTGCCATTGTCCCAACGCGATTCCCTTGAGTTCGCCTCGCGGCTCAGAAACGTCGAAACCTCCGCCATCCGCGAACTCTTCAAACTGCTGGGCAAGCCCGGCATCATCAGCTTTGCGGGCGGCTTTCCGGACCCTGCGCTGTTTGATGTGGAGGGCATCCGCCTGGCGACCGATCAGGTCTTGAGCAACAACCCTGGCCCGGTGCTGCAATACGGTGCCACCGAAGGCTGGAACCCGCTGCGTGAGGCCCTGAGCGGCCACATGGCCAAGAAAGGCATCACCGCGAAGCCTGAAGAAAT
>JANOAP010000132.1:0-3562 GCA_031411175.1 Rhodoferax sp.
CCTCCTTGATCACCGCAGCGATGGAAGCCTTGTCCCATGCACAACCCGCCAGCTTGGCCGCCAGCATGTGCAACGCGGGCTTCACCGCTTCGGTCACGTGCTGGGCGAGGTCTTCCGGGCTTGCTGCCACATCGGCATAAAACGCCTGCGCCCAGCCCGCCAGTGCCACGGTGGTGTCGCAACGGTCCTTAAACAGTGCACATATGCGCGGCAGGCGTTCGTCTGCTGTGATGCCCTGCTTCAGCAATTGCGCCGCCACCAGTGGTGCCAGCGCGTCGTCACCCATGGCCTTCAGGTGCTGGGCGTTGACCCAGCGCAGCTTGGCTTCGTCAAACTGCGCCGCACTTTTGCCAAGATGATCCAGGTTGAACCATTGCAGAAATTGTTCTCGGCTAAAAATTTCGTCATCGCCATGGCTCCAGCCCAGACGCGCCAGGTAGTTCACCATGGCATCGGGCAGGTAACCTTCCACCGCGTATTGCGTCACGGCCTTGGCACCGTTGCGCTTGGACATCTTTTCGCCCTGCTCATTGAGCACGGTGGGCAGATGGGCATACACCGGCGGCTCCTGGCCCAGCGCCCGGAAGATATTGATCTGGCGCGGCGTGTTGTTCACATGGTCATCACCGCGAATCACATGGGTGATGGCCATGTCGATGTCGTCCACCACCACACAAAAGTTGTAGGTGGGCGTGCCCACTTCGCCCAGCGGCGCGGGCCGTGCAATGACCAGGTCGTCCAATTCGTCGTTGCTGATCTCGATGCGGCCCTTGACCTTGTCTTCCCACACCACGGAGCCGCCCTGCGGGTTCTTGAAGCGCAGCACGGGCAACACACCTTCAGGCACAGTGGGCAAAGTCTTGCCGGGCTCGGGCCGCCAGGTGCCGTCGTAACGGGGTTTCTGTTTGGCCTCGGTCTGGCGTTCGCGCAGCGCATCCAGCTCGGTCATGCTCATGTAGCAAGGGTAGACATGGCCTGTGGCCAGCAGCCCGGCCAGTACTTCCTTGTAGCGCTCAATGCGCTGCATCTGATAGAACGGGCCTTCGTCGTAGTCTAGGCCCAGCCACGACATACCTTCAATGATCACGTCCACCGCAGCCTGGGTGGAACGGTCTTCGTCGGTGTCTTCGATGCGCAGAATAAAGTCGCCACCCGTGGCGCGTGCAAACGCCCAGGGGTACAGGGCCGATCGGATATTGCCCAGGTGAATGAAGCCGGTGGGCGATGGGGCAAAACGCGTACGTGTTTTTTCAATGCCCGGCGTGCGTGTGTTCAAAGTCATGGCAATTGGCGGGCTGGTTTCGCGGGCTTATTCGACGTGATTCGGCAAAGCCAGCCGCGAGGTGTCTTCCTGGTTTTCCTCGCCGCCCACGCGGTTGGCGTTCAACCGGGCAATGTCGTCCGAGGTGATGTCACCCGTCACATACACACCGTCAAAACACGAGGCATCAAAACCTTTGATCCGGGTGCTGAGTTTGCCGATGGCTTTTTTCATGCCTTCAACGTCCTGGTAGATCAGTGCGTCGCAGCCAATGATTTCGCGGATCTGCTCGACCGTGCGGTCATGTGCCACCAACTCGGCGCTGGTCGGCATGTCAATGCCATACACATTGGGGTAACGCACCGGCGGCGCGGCACTGGCCAGGTAAACCTTGCGGGCACCCGCATCACGCGCCATCTGCACGATCTCGTGGCTGGTGGTGCCGCGCACGATGGAGTCATCCACCAGCAGCACATTGCGGCCCTTGAATTCGCTCGCAATGGCGTTGAGTTTTTGCCGCACCGATTTTTTGCGAACCGATTGCCCCGGCATGATGAAGGTGCGCCCCACGTAGCGGTTTTTGACAAAGCCTTCGCGGTACGGCAAGCCCAGCAATTGCGCCAGTTGCGCGGCACTGGGGCGGCTCGACTCGGGGATGGGGATGACCACATCAATCTCGTTGGGCGGCACGGTGGAGATCACGCGTTTGGCCAGCGCTTCGCCCAGGTTCAGGCGCGCCTGGTAGACCGAGATGCCGTCCATCACCGAATCGGGCCGGGCCAGGTAGACAAACTCGAAGATGCAGGGGTTCAGCACCGGCGCATCGGCGCACTGCTGCGCGTGCACATTGCCTTGCAGGTCAATAAATATGGCCTCGCCGGGCTCGATGTTGCGCTCAAAGGTATGCGAGGTGCCTTCCAGCGCCACCGATTCGCTGGCCAGCATCCAGGTATCGGCCCCGCGCCCCAGACACAGCGGGCGAATGCCAAACGGGTCGCGAAACGCCAGCACGCCGTGCCCGGCCAGCAGTGCAATCACCGCCTACGAACCCTTGACGCGGCGATGCACTTTTTGCACCGCTGCAAAAATATCGGCCGGCTGCAGCGGCAGGCCACGTGTGGTTTTTTCAATCTCATGCGCCAGCACATTGAGCAGAACCTCGGAGTCGCTCTCGGTGTTGATTTGGCGGTGGTCCGTCATGAACAGCTCGTTTTTGAGCGCCTTGGCATTAGTGAGGTTGCCGTTGTGCACCAGCACAATGCCAAACGGCGCGTTCACGTAAAAGGGCTGTGCCTCTTCTTCGCTGTAGGCATTGCCCGCCGTGGGGTAACGCACCTGGCCCAGGCCGCAGTTGCCGGGCAGCGAACGCATGTTGCGAGTGCGAAACACATCGCGCACCATGCCCTTGGCCTTGTGCATGAAGAACTTGCGTTCCTGCTGGGTGACGATGCCAGCCGCATCCTGGCCCCGGTGCTGCAACAGCAGCAACGCGTCATAGATGAGCTGGTTCACAGGTGCGTTGCTGACAACGCCGACGATTCCACACATTACGGTAAGTACTTTCCAAATTCTTGCGGCAATACCGGCTTCAAGCCTTTAAGCGCAGCGCTTGAAATTGCTGCCCCTATCGACTCCTGCCACCAGCCACTGGACTTCAACGGTGTCATGGCAACGACCACCGTCGCAGCCAGCAAAATAATCACGCCCCGCGCCAAGCCAAATGCCGCACCCAGCACCCGGTCCACGGGTGCCAGGCCCACGACCGACATCAGCTTTTTCACCAGCGCGGCAATCAGGCCCCCGGCAAATATCGCCAGGACAAAGGTCAATACAAACCCTGCGGCATAGCGCACGGCCTCGCCCGCACCCGACATGGGCAACTTCGCCGCCACATCTGGCGCAAACCATTGGGCCATAACGAACGCGATGGCCCACGCAGCGAGTGACAGCACCTCAAAAACCAGCCCCCGCCACGCACCCAAAAGCAACGATAACGTCAAGACGCCCAGAAAAACCCAGTCCAGAACGGCCATGAATCAGACGCGTTGGCCAACCTACAAGGTAAGGATGGCCGCAGGCAAATCAAGCGCCTTGATCTTCCTGGCCGCTCTCTCGGCATCGCCTTTGTCGGAGAACGGCCCCACACGAACGCGCGTACGCTGGCCATCCTTGGTGTCTACCACCTGGGTGTAAGTCTTCAGCCCGGCGTGTTCGAGTTTGGTGCGCGCATCTTTGGCGCGCGTGGCGTCCGCAAACGCACCCACCTGAACCACAAACCGGTCTTCGCTGGCTGCCGCAGCC
>JANOAP010000133.1:0-9556 GCA_031411175.1 Rhodoferax sp.
GCCCTGGGCGGCTTCATGGTGGTGCCGATGAACGCGCTGTTGCAGCACCGGGGCCATAACCTGATGGGTGCCGGGCGCTCCATCGCCGTGCAGAACTTCAACGAGAACTTTTCGATTCTGGTGCTGGGCACGGCCTACAGCCTGTCTGCCGGCATGGGTCTGTCACCCTTTGGTGCCATCACCGCATTTGGCCTGGTGGTGGCCGTCGTGATGTGGCTGATCTACCGCTGGCACAAAAGCAATTGCGTGAAGCACAAAGCCGAGGTTGAACACCTGCTTGAGATCGCCCGCAACGACAACCTCCACGGTTGATTCAGATTACCAAAAGCACTTACCTGCCCGCGCTGGCGCTGGCGCTCAACGCCCTGGTCTGGGGAGTGTCGTGGTGGCCCTTCAGGCAACTGCAAAGCCACGGGCTGCACCCCTTGTGGGCCACTGCCATCATCTACCTGTTTGCCCTGGTCTGCGTGATCGCATTCAGGCCGCAGGCCTGGCGCGGCCTGCTAAAGCACCCCATGTTGTGGCTGCTGGTGGCGGCCTCGGGGCTGACCAATGTGGGCTTCAACTGGGCGGTGACCGTGGGCGATGTGGTCCGCGTGGTTTTGCTGTTTTACCTGATGCCTGCCTGGGTGGTACTGCTGG
Source organism: Rhodoferax sp. (assembly GCA_031411175.1). Lineage (GTDB taxonomy): Bacteria > Pseudomonadota > Gammaproteobacteria > Burkholderiales > Burkholderiaceae_C > JANYCG01. The sequence goes on from JANOAP010000133.1 coordinate 643, forward strand.
CCTGGCCCCTGCTGGGCGAGCGGCCCACGGCGGGCTCCCTGATGCGGCTGGCGATGGCACTCACGGGTGTGGTGATCGTTCTCAAAACGCCAAACTCACCCTGGCCCGTGCCGGAAAGCCTGGCGGACTGGCTGGCGCTGATGGGTGGCTTCAGCTTTGGCCTGACCAACATCCTGCTGCGCAAGCTCAACCACACGCCGGAAGAGTCCCGCATGCTGGCCATGTTTGGTGGCGGTACGGCCATGGCCATCGCCGCCGCACTGATAGGCATGCGCCTGAATCTGGTGACGATGCCGCCCGCGCCCGAACTGGCCTGGGCCGGGTTGGCCATCGCCTTGTGCCTGGCGTTTCTGGCGGGCAATATGGCACTGCAATACGGCGCGGCGCGCCTGAGCGCCAGCGCCACGTCTCTCATCATGCTGACCGAGGTGGTGTTTGCCAGCGGGTCGGCCGTGGCACTGAGTGCGGGTGAACTAACTACACGCACGATGGTGGGCGGCGCGCTGATATTGCTGGCATCCCTGTTGTCGGCGCTGCCATTTGCGCCCAGGGTGCCCAAGAATTAAGCGGGCTGGTATCGTGGCAGCCTGTGGCCGTATTTTGTGACGGCTGCAACCAGCAACACTTTTCACGTCTGGAGTCCCCGTATGTCCACCGTCTATGATTTTTCAGCCGACAGCATCAACGGCAAAGCCGTCAAGCTCAGCCAATTCAAGGGCAAGGCCATGCTGATCGTGAACACGGCCAGCGCCTGCGGCTTCACACCCCAATTTGCGGGGCTGGAGGAGTTGCACAAAACCTATTGCAGCAAGGGCCTGGTGGTGCTGGGCTTTCCGTGCAACCAGTTTGGCGCCCAAGACAGCGGCAGCAACGACGAGATCGCCGAGTTTTGCCAGCTCAATTACGGCGTGAGTTTCCCCATGATGGAGAAGATCAACGTCAACGGCTCGGGCGCACATCCGCTGTACCAGTGGCTGACCGCCGAGGCACCAGGCCTGCTGGGCAGCAAGGCCATCAAGTGGAACTTCACCAAGTTTTTGATTGGCAAGGATGGTGCTGTGATCAAGCGTTATGCGCCTACCGACACGCCGGCAGGCATGGCCAAGGATATTGAGGCTGCGCTGGCCGCGTAACTACTCAGGCCCCACCCGCCGCGGTGAGCAGGCATGTACCAGAAACACCGCAGAACTGGCTCCGCCAGGCTGCTGGTGTTGCCCCCAGTAAGGGGGAAAGCGCAGCGACACGCAGTGCGCGTAGCCGGGGGGTGAGTAATTACGCAGGTCTGCGCGGCTCGTCAGGTAGTGAGGGTCGCGCCCACGTGGCGCAGCATTTGCGCCAGCGTTTTGTCCGGCTCGTCCTTGAAGCGGTCGTCCAGAACCTCAAGGCCCGCGATGCGGTCCACACGAAAGCTGCGAAAGTCGTGGCGCGATTCGCACCAGGCCGCCAGCGTCCACACCTTGCCCCAGAAGAAGCAACCCAGCGGGCGCACCACGCGCTGGCTGGCGCTGCCGGAGAGGTCGCGGTAATCCAGCCGCAATTTGCGCCGCGCGTGCGCGGCCTCACGCACGGTTTGCAGCAATTGCAGCGTTTGCCTGGCCTCAGCCCCCAGGCTGGCTGCGGGGGCATAGAGCGCCAGGCTTTCAGCCGCCGCGCGCACGGTGGCGGGCAGCACAGACAAAATTTTGCCCAGCGCGTTCTCTGCCTCACGCGCCAGGCCGGGGTCCAGCCAGGCCTGCGCCAGTCGCACAGAGGCGACCAGTGATTTGGCTTCGTCTTGCGAGAACATCAGCGGTGGCAGCTCGAAACCCGCGCCCAGCCGGTAGCCCACACCGGCTTCGCCCTCAATCGGCACGCCCTGGTGCTGCAGGTCGGCCACGTCACGGTAGACCGTGCGCTCGGACACCTCCAGCCGGTGCGCCAGAAACGCCGCCGTGGTGAGGCGGCGCCCGCGAATGAGCTGAACGATATGAAACAGGCGATCGGCACGGCGCATAGGAGTGAAATAGGCCTATAGCCCCCGTAATACAAGCTCAAGCAGCTACTGAAAGTGTAGCATTGAGATATCTGCTGCCATTGCCTTCGCGATCAGTTTCATGTCGTGGTTGCTGATTTGAAACAGGCCAAACCGGAATTTGTAGCCCCAGCGGCTGCGGTCCTGCACAAATTCAAATGCGTCGAGCAGCGGCAGGATGGGGGCCTCCTGCGCGGGCAAGTAGCTGACGTTGCGCCGGTAGGGGACGAAGCCGCCCATGTCGAACGCATAGGGCTCACCCGGCTGCACGATGCCCAGCGACACAAAGCTCTGGAACTTGTCCTGCGCGCCAAACGTGACCGTGGGCGCGTAGTAAGCCACCCGGTCCCCCGGCTTGACCCGTTTGAGCGGGGCCAGCTTGCCGTGGCCCACCTGCATGAAGCCAGGCAGCATTTCATCGCGGCCCCGCCGCGCATGATCGGCGCTGGCGACGGCAATCCAGTTATTCGCAGTCATTGCATTCATGCCGTGACTTTATCCAAATGCAGGCCCGGCCTCATCAGGCCAGCGCGTGCAGGCCAACCCGGTTGCCATCCAGGTCGATGATGTGGGCAAAAAAGCCCATGCCCGGTGGCAGTGCCACACGCGGGCATGCCAGGCTGGCACCGGTTGCCAGCGCACGGCTCACGGCGGCATCCAGCGAGGGCGACGCATCCAGATAAATCAGTGCGCCGGTCGCGCCAGGTTTTGGCGCACTGGGGCCGCACAACAGCGCGCCGCCAACGGCCTCTTCACCGTCATACGGAAACACCGCGCCCTTGGACGGACCCATGTCTTCGGGGCGCAGCTTGCAGGCCAACACGGCCTCGTAAAAAGCCTGTGCTGCGGCAAGGTTGACGGTCGGGATTTCAAACCAGCTGATGGCGGATTTCATGGATAGCTCCAAAGTAGTTGTTGAGGCGCTTGATGCTGCGCCACCCCTGCTGACAACGGGGTGTCAGGAGTGTCTGGCGTGCAGAAGTGCGTGAAGGCCATTTCAACCACAGCAGATCTGTCGCATCATTTTTTATAGACAACGTATATACTAACTATGAATATTTCAAGGAGCTTTGCCATGGCAAAAGAGGCTGTTTTCACCATGAAGCTTGAACCCGAGCTGCGCGCCGACTTCATTGCCGAAACCGAAGCCGCTCACCGGCCTGCGTCTCAGGTGATGCGTGAGCTGATGCGCGAGTTCGTCCGGCGTCAGCGTGAGGCCAGGGAATATGACGACTTCCTGCGCCACAAGGTTGACCTCGCGCGAACATCGATGCGTGCCGACCTGGGACGACCCAATGATGAAGTTGAAGCCGAGTTCGCGGCGCGCCGGGCGGCAACGGCGAGTCCGATTTGAAAGTCACCTGGACACCGCCGACCCTGCAAGATCGTTTGGCCATATGGGACTACATCGCAGCAGACAACCCGCGTGTGGCAGCACGCATGGACGAACTCTTCAGTGATGCAGCGGCCCGGCTGGTCGATCACCCAAAGCTCGGACGGCCCGGAAAAATTGCGGGCACGCGCGAACTGGTTGCCTATGAAAGCTACCGCCTTGTGTATGAGATTGAGCGCGAGACAGTTTGGGTGCTGGTTCTGATTCATACGGCCAGGCAATGGCCGCCACTTTGAGTTGATTCTGATGCGTACACCCGGTTCGGTGCCACGTGGCATGTCGCCATCGGGATGGTTGCCCCGCCCAAGCGCGTGCACAATGGCAAGCCGCTTCTCAGTCAACCCCAACTTACACTCTCAGGAGACCTCATGCGCCAGGCCGTCATCGTTTCTTATGCCCGCACCGGCTTGGCCAAGGCCATGCGCGGTGGGTTCAACAACACGTCGAACATGGCCATCCTGGGTCATGCGATTGAGCATGCCGTCAAGCGCTCGGGGGTTGATCCTGCCGAGGTTGAAGACGTGATTGCGGGCTGCGTTGCGGCTTCGGGCAATGTGGCGCGTGCCGCTGCACTGCTGGCGGGCTTGCCAGTGACCACGTCGGGTGTGACGCTGCACCGGGCATGTTCTTCGGGCCTCAATGCCATCGCCAATGCCGCACACCACATTGTTGAAGAGGGTGCCAGCGTGGTCGTCGGCTGTGGCGTCGATTCGATCAGCTTTCAGGGCGGTGGCGGCGGTGGCCGCGACCCGCGCCTGACGGACCTGTACCCGGATTTCTGGATGCCCATGATCGACACGGCTGACGTGGTCGCCGGGCGCTACAACATCAGCCGCGAGTACCAGGACGAGTACTCGCTGGAATCACAGCGCCGCATGGCCGCCGCGCAGCAGGCGGGCAAATTCAAGGATGAAATCATTGCGGTCAAGACGCAGATGAAGGTGGTCGACAAAGTCACCAAAGCCGAATCGCTGGTGGACGTGGTGGTGGACCGCGACGAGTGCAACCGCCCCGAGACCACGCTGGAAGGCCTGGCCAAACTGGAGCCGGTGAAGGGCGCGGGCAAGTGGGTAACGGCCGGCAACGCCAGCCAGTTGTCCGACGGCGGTGCAGCCGTGGTGGTGATGGAGGCCAAAGAAGCCGAGCGGCGCGGCCTGCAGCCCCTGGGCGCGTTCAAGGGCTGGGCCATAGCGGGTTGCCAGCCTGACGAAATGGGCATTGGCCCGGTGTTTGCAATCCCCCGGCTGCTGCAACGCCATGGTCTGAAGGTGCAGGACATTGACCTGTGGGAGCTGAACGAAGCCTTCGCCAGCCAGTGCCTTTATTCACGCGACAAGCTGGGCATTGACCCGGCCAAATACAACGTCAATGGCGGCTCGATTGCCATCGGCCACCCCTTTGGCATGACGGGTGCGCGACTGGCGGGCCACGTCTTGATGGAAGGCCGCCGCCGCAAGGCCAAGCACGTCGTGGTTTCCATGTGCGTGGGCGGTGGCATGGGGGCAGCCGGCTTGTTTGAGGTGTATCCCTGAGCCGTGAGATGGCCGGTCAGCCGCCCTGCAAGGCCGCGTCCAGCACCTCGACCCAATGCTTTACCGGCGTTGTCGTCCCGCTTTGCAAGTGCGTGATGCAGCCGATGTTGGCGCTGACGATGACGGCCGGTTGCAGACCGCCCAGATGGCCCAGCTTGCGGTCTCGCAACTGGTACGCAATATCAGGGTTCAGCACCGAGTAGGTTCCGGCTGAACCGCAGCACAGGTGTGATTCGTTGCTGGCGACTTTCACGTTGAAGCCCAGCGCATTGAGGTGCGTCTCCACACCGCCGCGCAATTGCTGGCCGTGCTGCAAGGTGCAGGGCGGGTGAAAAGCCACCTGGCCCTGGCCGTTCACCACCGCCGCATTCAGCTTGCCTTGCAATTTGCTTGAGAGCTCTGGCAGCCATTCGCTGAGGTCTTTGGTGAGCTCGCTGATGCGCTTGGCACGGGTGGCATAGGCCGGGTCGTCTTTCAGGATGTGGCCATATTCCTTGACCGTGACGCCGCAGCCCGAGGCGTTCATGAGGATGGCCTCCACCGCCTGGCTGCCTTCCACATGCGGCCACCAGGCGTCGATATTGGCACGCATCTGCGCCATGCCACCTGTCTGGTCGTTGAGGTGAAACTTGACGGCACCGCAACACCCAGCCTGCGGCGCGACCACGCACTGAACGCCTGCCGCGTCCAGCACGCGTGCGGTGGCACTGTCGATATTGGGCATCATCGCGGGCTGCACACAGCCTTTGAGCAACAGCACTTTGCGCGCGTGTGATCGCGTGGGCCAGACCCCTGCGTTCTGCGGCGCGGGCACCTTGTTCTTCAGCGATTCAGGCAGCAGGCCACGGACCATTTGGCCCATCTTCATGGCCGGGGCAAACAGCGGAGACGGCAGGCCTTCTTTGAGCGCCCAGCGCATGGCGCGCTCAGGCAAAGGGCGCGGCACTTTGGCGTCCACCAGCTTGCGGCCAATGTCCACCAGGTGGCCGTAGTCCACGCCGCTGGGGCAGGTGCTTTCGCAGTTGCGGCAGGTCAGGCAGCGGTCCAGGTGCATCTGGGTTTTGCGCGTGGGTGTTGCGCCTTCCAGCACCTGCTTCATCAGGTAGATGCGGCCCCGCGGGCCATCCAGCTCGTCGCCCAGCAACTGGTAAGTGGGGCAGGTGGCCGTGCAGAAACCGCAGTGCACGCACTTGCGCAGGATGGCTTCTGCCGCCTTGCCGTCTGCGGTGTTTTTGTATTCGGGGGCGAGGTTGGTTTGCATCAGGCCAGCTGGTAATTCAATACCCAGTAGTGATCGTAGGCGATCCACTCGGGTTTGCGGGCACGCGCGCCAATGGCAGCAAAGGCTTCGTCGCGCGTGGGAAAGTTCTTCAGCATCTCGTGCACGCTGCCATCGTCCAGCGTGCGGTTCAGGTCGGTGGCCAGCCAGTGCGTGCAATCACGCGCGCCATGCGGCGTCCACCAGCCTGTGCCACAGGCCACCTCCAGCACACGGCGGCCCGCAAAGGGGCTGGGCAGCCAGGCTTCCATCGCGCGCAAGTCGGCCTGGCGTTCGGGCTTGTGATAGACCCGCTCGTAATACGTGGCGCGCTGGCGGTAGTACTCGGGCATGTCCATGTTGATGCGCGCGATAGCCCTCACAGGTCCGCAATGAGGCGACCACGGTTGAAGATGCCCGCCGGGTCGAACTCCGCCTTGAGGCGGCGGTGAATGCCGTCCAGTGGTGTTTTTAGCCTGATTTGGGAGTCAAATTGGCCTCTAGCCCTCATGCTAAGGGCTTCACTAGCTATAAAAATAGAAGCATTCCCCCTGGCGCGTTCTGCCGCTTCATGGACCTGGGCGGCGGCTTCCTGCGGTGCCCACAACCAGCGCAGGCCGCCGTGCCACTCTACCAACTGTGGCCACGGCAGGCCGAGCGATGGCGCGGTTTGTGCCACGCTCAAGCGCCACAGCAGCATGGCGGGCGCAGGCGGCGCGGTGAAGAACGGCAGGCGCAGATCACGACAGGCTAGCCAATCGGGTGCAGCCACCGCGTTGTCCATGCGCGTGCCGGGCACGGCTTGCAGCATCTTCTGGCAGGCGGCCTCGACCGCCGCCACGGCTCCCCGCAGGCGAACAAACAGCAGGTCGCGCCCGCCGCTGTTTTGCTGGGCAGCCGCGCCAGCCTGTGGCGTGTCGTCATGCACCCAGCAACTGGCGTTCAGCGGTAAAGGTTGCGCGCCCCAGCGGTGCAACTGCGCCAGCGCACTGGCCTGGTCCAGCTCAAACACCAGGGTGGCCTCGGCCGGTGCCACAGGCAGCACCTTGAGCGACACATCGGTGATGACGCCCAGCGTGCCCATGGAGCCCGCCATGAGGCGCGACACGTCATAGCCCGCCACATTTTTCATGACCTGGCCGCCAAACGTGAGGTGCTCCGCGCGGCCATTGAGCAACTGCACGCCCAGCATGTAATCACGCACGCCACCGGCGCTGGCACGCGCCGGGCCGCTCAAGCCTGCCGCCACCATGCCGCCTACGGTCGCTGCATTTCCAGCGACATCGCCGCCCCCCGGGATATCGAAGTGGGGCGGCTCAAAGGGAAGGCATTGGCCCTTTTCGGCCAGCGCCGCCTCCAGCTCGGCCAGCGGCGTGCCGGCGCGCACCGTCACCACCAGTTCGCTGGGCTCGTAGCTGGTGATGCCACTCAGTGGCCGGGTGTCGAGAAGCTCGCCCTGCAGCGAGTGGCCGTAAAAGTCTTTGCTGCCACCGCCGCGAATGCGCAAGCCGGTGCCGCTAGCCGATGCGGCGCGCACCTGGTCGGCAATGTGTTGAAGCGCTGCATCCATGGGCAAATTCTTCAATCCTGAAACAGGTTCACCGGCAGCCCTGGTACGTCGACCCGCATGGACAGCACGCAGCCGGAGAGCGGCAGGTCTGCCAGTTCGAGAGCCGAGCGCCCATGGCGCGCTGTGGTGAGGTACAGCGTCTGCAGGTCATCACCCCCAAAGCAGGGCATGGTGGGACACATCACCGGAACGGAGATTTCAGCGAGCAAGGAACCGTCTGGCGCAAACTTGCACAGGCGTCTGCCTTCAAACATTGCCGCGTAGTAGTTGCCTTCAACATCGACAGCCGCACCGTCAGGGCGGCCCTTGTAATCCTCAAAACCGGCACGGCCATAGTCCCAGCCTGCGGGCTTGGCGTCGAACTGGTGAAAAACCCGGCCTGCGCTCATCACGTTCTCGGTGGCATCCCAATGCCAGGCGCGTATGACGTGGGTCAGCGTGTCAGACCAGTAGAGGGTTTTGGCGTCTGGCGACCAGGCCAGGCCATTGGCGACGGTGGCGTTACCCGCCATGCGTTGCAACGCGGGCGGGCGGCCATCGCGACAGTCCAGCGCAAAAAGCTCGGCCGCAGCCTTGTCTCGTGGCTCGTACATGGAGCCAGCCCAGAAGCGCCCCAGCGGATCTGCCTTGCCGTCGTTGAAACGGGTCGTGGCCGCGTCATGCGCGGCGGGCGCGATCAGGGTCAGGGCACCGCGCCATTCCCGCGCGCGGTAGATGCCGTCACGCAGCGCAATCACCAGCCCGCCACTGGCCGCTGGTGCGATGCAACCGGGCTCTGACGGCATGGGCCACTGCTCGGTGGTGCCCATAAACACATTGGCACGCAGAATCTTTTTGCCCGGAATATCCACCCAGTAAAGCGTCTGCTCCTGCGGATGCCAGAAGGGGGATTCGCCCAGTTCGCAGGGCTCGGGGGTGACGGCTTGCCAGGGGGTCACGGGAATACCTTCATGCTGCCTTGCTCACGTGGATGGTCATGTCGGTGGACAGGGACTCGCCGGGTTGCAGCACGCACACGCCCAGTGCCTCGGCGGTTGCCACCTTGCGCTCCATCAGGCTGATGGCGTTGTTGATGTGGCTCACCGGCTCAATGGCGACAAAGTCGCGCGTGGCATTGGTGAAAACCACCACGCGGCTCAGTTTGCTGCTC
>JANOAP010000134.1:0-11006 GCA_031411175.1 Rhodoferax sp.
GATTGTTGCTCGCCGACAGGCACGGGGCCCAATTTCAACCACCACCGAGCTGGCCCAGCTCGTGGCTGACACGGTCAAAACCCGCGAGTCGGGCCAGAACCCTGCAACGCGCACATTTCAGGCTCTTCGGATTTTCATCAATGCCGAGCTTGAAGAGCTGCAACAGGCGCTAGAAGCCAGTCTGACCGTGTTGCAACCCGGAGGCCGACTTGTCGTGATCAGTTTCCATTCGCTGGAAGACCGCATCGTCAAGCAATTCATCGCGAAACATTCGCGCGATGAGTACGACCGCCGCGCACCGTTTGCCGCCCCCAAAGTGATGAAGCTCAAGGCCTTGGGCCGTATCAAACCCAGCACCGCCGAAGTGGCGGGCAATGCGCGTTCGCGTAGCGCGGTGATGCGCGTGGCGCAGAGGACAGCGGCATGAACGACGCCGGGCCGTCCCAAGGCGTGAGGGCCCCCATTGGGGGGCAGCGCAGTACACGCAGTGACAAGCGTGGGGGCACTTGCGTGAGCGCCGGGCCGTCCCAAGTAGCGTGCATCCCCTCGGGGGGCAGCGCAGTACGCGAGGCGACAAGCGTGGGGGCATGTTCTTTATGACCCGTCTAAATCTGGTGTTGCTTCTGGCAGTGCTCGCCAGCGCGCTGTACCTGGTGAGCGTGCAGTACGAATCGCGCAGGCTGTTTTCTGCCATCGACAAAGCCAGTTCCGAGGCGCACAAAATTGAGGCCGACAACGAGCGCCTGCAAGTCGAGAAGCGCGCCCAGGCCACACCGCTGCGCGTAGAAAAACTGGCGAAGGAGCAGTTGCAAATGCGCACGGCCACGCCCGCCATCACCCAGTACGTGACTTATTCGGCAGAGGGCAAGCCATGAGCCGCAGCATCGCCTACACCTCCAGCCCGTTGCTGGCCAGCCGCACACCCGTGTGGCGCAGCAAGTTCATTGTGGCGGCCATCGCATTGGGCTTTGTAGGCCTGGCCGCACGGGCCGCCTACATTCAGGTGCTGTCCAATGATTTTTACCAAAAGCAGGGTGAAGTGCGCTTTGCCCGCACGCTGGATCTGCCTGCCAACCGGGGGCGCATTCTGGACCGCAATGGCCTGATTCTGGCCTCCAGCGTGCCTGCGCCCAGCATCTGGGCTATTCCCGAAGATGTGTCGCTGGACAAGCCGCAAGCCGTGCAACTCGCCAAGCTCCTTGAGATGCCGGTGGCTGACCTCAATAAAAAACTGGCTGACGACGACAAGACCTTTGTGTGGCTCAAGCGGCAGGTCGATGATGGCGTGGCCAAGCAAATCGCCGCGCTGGGGCTTAAGGGCATTTACCAGCGCAAGGAATATAAACGCCAGTATCCCGAGGGCGAGGCCGCAGCCCACGTGGTGGGCTTCACCAATGTGGAAGACAACGGCCAGGAGGGTGTGGAGCTGTCTTTCAACAAAGAGCTGGGCGGGCGTGCCGGGTCACGCCGCGTCATCAAGGACCGCATGGGCCGGGTGGTGGAGGCCGTGGGCGAGACCATTCCACCCGCCGATGGACGCGACCTGCAACTCAGCATCGACAGCAAGGTACAGTTTTTTGCCTACCAGAAGCTGCGTGATGCTGTGACCATCAACAAGGCACGCGCAGGCAGCGTGGTGGTGCTGGATGCCATCACCGGTGAAGTGCTGGCGCTGGCCAATTACCCTAGCTATGTCCCTGACAAGCGGCGCAATTTAAGCGGCGAGCAGTTACGCAACCGCGCGCTGACCGATACCTTTGAGCCCGGTTCGGTGATGAAGCCTTTTACGGTAGGGCTGGGTCTGGAAACCGGTCGTGTCACACCCCAGACGCTGATTGACACGGGCAATGGCAAGTACAACGTGACGGGTTCCACCATATCTGACTCGCACGCCAACGGCGTTTTGACGGTGGAGGGCGTAATCCAGAAATCCAGCAACATCGGCACCACCAAGATCGCCATGCAAATGCAGCCGCGCGAAATGTGGGAGCTGTACTCCAATGCAGGCTTTGGGCAGAAGCCGCAAATCAGCTTCCCGGGCGCGGTGTCGGGCAAGCTGCGACCCTACAAGACATGGCGGCCCATCGAGCAGGCCACCATGTCCTACGGCTACGGCCTGTCCGCCTCGCTGTTTCAGATGGCACGCTCTTACACCGTGTTCTCGCACGATGGCCAGATCATTCCGGTCACTATGCTCAAGAACAGCGAGCCCGCCGTGGGCGTGCCAGTTCTATCAGAGAAAACAGCTGGCCAGATTCGCAAGATGCTGCAAATGGCAGCCGGCCCAGGCGGCACCGGGCAAAAGGCTCAGACCATCGGCTATTCAGTGGGCGGCAAGTCGGGTACCGCCTACAAGCAGATTGGGAAAGGCTACGGCACTGACAAGAACCGCAAATACCGGGGCTGGTTTGTAGGCATGGCCCCCATCGAAAAGCCGCGCGTGATTGTGGCGGTGATGATTGACGAGCCCACTGCCGGGCAATATTACGGCGGTGCGGTGGCCGCGCCCGTGTTCAGCGAAGTGGTGCAGCAAACCTTGCGCATGATGGGCGTGCAGCCTGACGTGGCCGTCAAGCCGCAAATCGTGGCGGCGGTAGAGGAGAGCTTCTGATGGCTGCTGCACTGCAAACACTCCACACCCCTGCAGACGCTGCACGGTGGCTGCGCAGCCACGTGACCGCTGCCCTGCAGACGGATAGCCGAAAAGTACGCGCAGGTGATGGTTTCATCGCCTGGCCCGGTGCCGCAACCGATGGTCGCCAGTACGTCAGTGCCGCCTTGCAAAACGGTGCCAACGCCTGCCTGATTGAACAAGTCGGTGTCGAAGCCTATGCTTTCTATGACGATGCCATTGCCGCGTACCCCCAGCTCAAGGCCGCCACCGGCCCGATTGCGGCGGTTTACTACGAGCAGCCCTCGCAGCAGCTCGATGTGATTGCCATCACCGGCACCAACGGCAAAACCTCCACAGCCTGGTGGCTGGCCCATTCGCTATCAAATGTGAAGCAAGGTGAAGCCATTCCGTGCGGGCTGGTAGGCACTTTGGGTATTGGTTGCCCGCAGCCAGGCAGCACCGACGGTGAAGTGCTGTTTGATGTGGTGTCCAACGGCCTGACCACCCCCGACCCGGTGCTGCTGCAACACAAATTCCGTGAATTTGTGAACAAAGGGCTGCGGGCCTGCGCTATTGAGGCGTCTTCGATTGGCATTGAAGAGCGCCGCCTGGATGGCACCAACATCCGCACCGCTGTGTTCACCAACTTCACGCAAGACCATCTGGACTACCACGGCTCTATGGACGCTTATTGGGCTGCCAAGGCCGCTCTGTTTCAGTGGCCCGGCCTGCAAGCCGCCGTGATCAACATCGACGATGCCAAAGGCCGCGAGCTGGCAGCTTCCCTGCCTGCGCCGGAGGTGTGGACGGTTTCCTGCAAAGGCCCAGCGCGTCTGCAAGCCTGCGACATCCGCTACGGTGACGCGGGTCTGCATTTTGAGGTGGTGGAGCAAACCAGCGCAGGTGACGAGCGCCATGCGCTGGCAACGCACTTGATTGGCCAGTACAACGTGGCCAACCTGCTGGGTGTGCTGGGTGCCATGCGCTCCCTGGGTGTGCCGTTGGCCGCATGCATTGAAGCCTGCCGCACGCTGCAACCCGTGCCCGGGCGCATGGAGTGTGTGGGTGGCCAGGGTCAGCCCCTGGTGGCGGTGGACTATGCCCACACGCCCGATGCGTTAAGCCATGCGCTGCTGGCGCTGCGTCCGTTGACCGCACAGCGGGGCGGTCAGCTGTGGTGTGTGTTTGGTTGTGGCGGGGACCGCGATGCGGTCAAGCGCCCCCTGATGGGTGCGATGGCCGGCCAGCATGCCGACCACGTGATCGTGACCAGCGACAACCCCCGCCGCGAGAAACCCCAGACCATCATCAGCCAGATTCTGCTGGGTCTGGTGGGCCATGACGCGGTGGAGGTGCAGTCAGACCGCGCGCTGGCCATTGCCCAGACGCTGGCGCAGGCGCAGGCGCATGACGTGGTGCTGGTGGCCGGCAAAGGGCATGAAGACTATCAGGAGATTGCCGGGGTCAAGCAGCCGTTTTCTGACCGGGTGCACGTGGAACAGGCTTTGCGAGCATGGGTTGCCGGGCAGGGAGTGGCGCCATGAGCGACATGATGACTTTGCAGCAGGCCTTGCAGTGGGTGCCTGGTGCGCGGCTTCAAGGTGACGGCGCAACCGGGGTCAAGCGGGTACACACAGACACTCGCACCATCGAGCCGGGTGACCTGTTTGTGGCGCTCAAGGGCGAGCGCTTTGATGCCGATGATTTCCTGGCCGAGGCGCGCGCCAAAGGGGCCGTGGCGGCCATCTGCCATTCGGCCGATAAATTGAAAGCCGCTGGTTTGCCCGGGCTGGTCGTGGCCGATGCGAAGCAGGCCCTTGGCACATTGGCGGCAGGCTGGCGGGCGCAGTTTCAGTTGCCCGTGATTGCCGTCACCGGCAGCAATGGCAAGACCACGGTCACGCAAATGATTGCGTCCATCCTGCGCGCCTGGCAACCCCAGGCCATGCTGGCCACGCAGGGCAACTTCAATAACGACATTGGTGTGCCGCTCACGCTGCTGCGCCTTCGCGGCAGCCACCGAATTGCTGTGGTGGAGCTGGGTATGAACCACCCTGGTGAAATAGCCCAACTGGCCGCCATGGCCCAGCCCACCGTGGCGCTGGTAAACAACGCCCAGCGCGAGCACCTGGAGTTCATGGCCACCATTGAAGCCGTGGCGCACGAAAACGGTTCGGTGATCACGTCACTGCCCGGCAACGGTGTGGCGGTATTCCCGCACGCGGACACATTTGCACCCGTGTGGCACACGCTCACCGGTCAACGGCCCCAACTGACCTTCGCCACAGATGCGGATGGCGGGCTTGAAGACCGGGACGACCTGGCCCTTGCTGACATCACTTGCTCGCCACCGGTGTGGCGCAGCGGGGCCTGGCAAGTCCAGGTTCAAACCCCAGCCGGCGCTTTGGCGTTTGCGTTGCACATCGCCGGTCTGCACAACGTGAAAAATTCGCTCGCTGCCATCGCCTGCGCGCTGGCGGCAGGCGTACCGCTTGAGCCCATTGCGCGCGGGCTGGAAGCATTCGAGCCCGTCAAGGGCCGGTCCCGTGCGCTGTCGGGCACGGTGGCGGGGCACGAGTACACGCTGGTGGACGACACCTACAACGCCAATCCTGATTCAGTGCGGGCTGCCATTGAGGTGCTGGCCGGCCTGCCAGGCCCGCGCCTGCTGGTGCTGGGTGACATGGGCGAGGTGGGAGACCAGGGGCCGCAGCTTCATGCCGAGGCAGGCGAGTATGCCAAATCGCTGGGCATTGAGACGCTGTTCGCGCTGGGCGAGTTGTCGCAGGCGACCGCAGTTCATTTTGGCGCTGGGCGGCACTTTGCCGACGTTGATGCCTTGAAAGAAGCCGTTCTGGAGACGTTGCCAGGCAGCAGCAGCATTCTGGTCAAGGGTTCACGTTTCATGAAAATGGAGCGTGTCGTGGAAGCCATCACCGCGCATTCGCAGCACCAATTAAGAGGGGGCGCCGACGGGCCGTCCCCAAGCACGAAGGCCCCCTTGGGGGGCAGTGCAGCGGCTTTGGCCGCAAACGTGGGGGTTATTTCACATGCTGCTTAGTCTGGCCCAGTGGCTGCAAACCTTGTCGCCCGAATTCGGATTCTTCCGGGTCTTTCAGTACCTGACGTTTCGCGCCGTGATGGCGGCACTCACCGCCTTGCTGATGGGGCTGGCTGCAGGCCCGTGGGTGATTCGCCGTCTCGCCAGCCTCAAGATTGGCCAGCCCGTGCGCGGCTACGGCATGGAGAGCCATTTGAGCAAGAGCGGCACGCCGACCATGGGTGGCGTGCTGATTCTGCTGTGCATTGCTGTGTCTACCTTGTTGTGGTTTGACCTGACCAACCGCTTTGTGTGGATCGTGCTGCTGGTCACTCTGGGCTTTGGTGCCATCGGCTGGGTGGACGACTGGCGCAAGGTGGTCAACAAAGACCCTGAAGGCATGCGCTCGCGTGAGAAATATTTCTGGCAGTCGGTCATCGGCCTCATCGCGGCGTTGTACTTGGTGTTCAGCATCTCCGAGAGTTCCAACCTGCGTGTGCTGGAGCTGTTCTTCAAATGGGTGCAGTCGGGGTTCGACCTCAACCTGCCACCCAAGGCGGGCCTGCTCTTGCCCTTCTTCAAGGAAATCAGCTACCCGCTGGGCGTGCTGGGTTTTGTGGTGCTCACCTACCTCGTCATTGTCGGCTCCAGCAATGCCGTCAACCTCACCGATGGTCTGGATGGCCTGGCCATCATGCCGGTGGTAATGGTGGGCTCGGCGCTGGGCGTGTTTGCTTACGTCACGGGCAGCTCGGTTTACTCAAAGTACCTGTTCTTCCCGCACATTCCGGGCTCGGGCGAGTTGCTGATTTTCTGCTCGGCCATGGCTGGGGCGGGGCTGGCGTTTTTGTGGTTCAACACGCATCCCGCGCAGGTGTTCATGGGTGACGTGGGCGCGCTGGCGCTGGGCGGCGCACTGGGCACCATTGCCGTCATCGTGCGTCAGGAAATTGTGTTGGCCATCATGGGCGGCATCTTTGTGGTGGAAGCCCTGTCGGTCATGTTGCAGGTGACCTGGTTCAAGTACACGAAGAAAAAATACGGCGAAGGCCGTCGCATTTTGAAGATGGCCCCGCTGCACCACCATTTCGAAAAAAGCGGCTGGAAGGAAACGCAGGTTGTGGTGCGCTTCTGGATCATCACCATGCTGTTGTGCCTGGTCGGGCTGTCGACCTTGAAGCTAAGGTGAACATGCTGGCACCGCTCAAAAATCAACACGTTCTCATCCTGGGCTTAGGGATATCCGGCCTCGCGATGGCGCGTTGGTGCGTGCGGGGTGGTGCGCAGGTCACCGTGGCCGACACGCGTGATAACCCGCCGCAGCTGGAGAGCCTGCGGCGCGACGTGCCCCAGGCCCTCTTTGTCTCCGGAGCGCTGGACGCTGCGTTGCTGGACAACGCCGGGTTCACGTCGGTATTCAAGAGCCCGGGTTTGATGCCCGCATCCATTGCTCCTGTTTCAGGAGCTGCTCAAGCCTGTTCCATAAGGGTTAGAGGCGAATTAGACCTCTTTTCCCAAGCGCTGACCGAGTTGAAGGCTACCCGCGGCTATGCACCCGCCGTGCTGGCCGTCACCGGCACCAACGGCAAGACCACGGTCACCTCACTGACGGGGCAACTGGTTGAGCGCGCGGGCAAAAAGGTGGCCGTGGCGGGCAACATCGGCTCGGCTCTGCTGGACACGCTGGCGCAGCATCTGGATGCCGACACCCTGCCCGACGTCTGGGTGATCGAACTGTCCAGCTTTCAGTTGGACGGGGTTGACGGCTTCGAGCCCACGGCAGCCACCGTGCTTAACATTACACAGGATCACCTCGATTGGCACGGCTCGCTTCAGGCATACGTGCAGGCCAAGGCCCGCGTCTTTGGCCCCAGTGCCCTGATGCTGCTCAACCGCGAAGACCCGCTGGTCATGGCGATGCTGCCCGCCGTCCCAACCCTGGGCCGTGTGAAAGACCGCGTGCCCCAGCGCGAGTACGTCACCTTTGGCGGTGACATGCCCCAACGCCCCGGCGATTTCGGCATTGAAGAAGTCAGTGGCATGGTGTGGCTGGTGCGCGCCATGGAGGCTGACGACACGCGGCGCAGGCGCAACGAGGCGGTTGAAGAGTTGCACATCCAGCGCCTGATGCCCGCCGACGCACTGCGCATCCGCGGGCGGCACAACGCGGTCAACGCGCTGGCGGCGCTGGCGCTGGCTGCATCAGCCGGGTGCAGCCTGGCCCCCATTCTGTTTGGCTTGCGCGAATACCGGGGCGAGCCGCACCGCGTGGAGCCCGTCGGTATCCTCAACGAGGTCGAGTATTTTGATGACAGCAAGGGCACCAACGTGGGCGCGACCGTTGCTGCCCTCAATGGCCTGGGGGCCGAGCGCAAAGTCATCGTCATTTTGGGCGGTGATGGCAAGGGTCAGGACTTCTCGCCACTGGTGGCACCTGTTGCGCGATTTGCCAGGGCCGCCATACTGATCGGGCGCGATGCCCCGCAGATTCGCGCCGTGCTGGAGGCTACCGGTGTGCCGCTGATTGACGCATCCACGATGCCGCAGGCCGTAGAAATGGCCGGTGCCCAAGCGCGCCCCGGCGATGCGGTGCTGATGTCGCCCGCCTGCGCCAGCTTTGACATGTTTGACAACTACCCGCACCGCGCAGCCGTATTTCGCGCGGCGGTGGCCAGCATGGCCCATGCCGCCGGCATTGAGCTGGAGGGCGTGGCATGAACGCAGCACCCAGTCGTGTGTCCAGCTTTGACCAGGCGCTGGTGTGGGTCACCGTGGCGCTGTTGGTCTGGGGCCTGGTGATGGTGTATTCAGCATCCATCGCCATGCCTGACAACCCCAAGTTTGCCCGCTACGCGCCCACCCATTTCCTCACGCGTCACGCGGTCTCGGTGGGGGTGGCTTTTGTGGCCGCGCTGATTGCTTTTCAAACGCCGGTGGCCACCTGGGAAAAGATGGCACCGTGGCTGTTCGTGGTGTCACTGGTGCTGCTCATCGTGGTGCTGATTCCCCATGTGGGCAAGGGTGTCAACGGTGCCAGGCGCTGGATACCGATGGGCATTACCGGGTTCCAGCCGTCTGAACTGGCCAAGTTTGCTGTGCTGCTCTACGCGGCTGACTATATGGTGCGCAAAATGGAAGTGAAGGAAAAGTTCTTTCGCGCTGTCATGCCCATGGGTGCTGCGGTGGCCGTTGTGGGCCTGCTGTTGCTGGCCGAGCCCGACATGGGTGCCTTCATGGTGATTGCCGTGATTGCCATGGGCATCTTGTTTCTGGGTGGCGTGAACGCCCGGATGTTCTTCCTGATTGCCGCCATTTTGCTGGTGGCCTTCAGCATGATGATTGCCTTCAGTGAGTTCCGTCGCGAGCGCATATTTGCGTACCTCAACCCGTGGACGGAAGAACACGCGCTGGGCAAGGGATACCAGCTCACCCACTCGCTGATTGCGATTGGCCGGGGCGAAATTTTTGGTGTGGGTCTTGGGGGTAGCATTGAGAAGCTGCATTGGTTGCCCGAGGCCCACACCGATTTTCTTTTGGCCGTGATTGGTGAAGAGTTCGGCCTGGTGGGCGTGGTCTGCGTCATTGGCCTGTTCTTCTGGATGACGCGGCGCATGATGCACATTGGCCGCCAGGCCATCGCGCTGGACCGCGTGTTCGCCGGGCTGGTGGCGCAGGGCGTGGGCATCTGGATGGGTTTTCAGGCCTTCATCAACATGGGCGTGAACCTGGGCGCGTTGCCCACCAAGGGGTTGACACTGCCATTGATGAGTTTTGGTGGCTCGGCCATTCTTGTCAACCTGATTGCCATCGCTGTCGTGCTGCGCATTGACTACGAGAGCCGACAGCTCATGCACGGAGGCCGGGTATGAGCCCCATGAGCGCCGCCGCAGTGCCGGGCCGCCCCAAGCAAGGCACGGCCCCCATGGGGGGCAGCGCAGCCCACGAAGTGGCAAGCGCGGAGGCCACTAAGACGGCGTTGGTGATGGCGGGTGGCACCGGGGGTCATATTTTCCCGGGTCTGGCCGTTGCACAGGCGCTGCGCGCTGCGGGGTGGCGCGTGCACTGGTTGGGCGGGCCTGCGCCCAGCATGGAGAGCCAACTGGTTCCGCAGCAGGGGTTTGCGTTTGAAGCGGTCGACTTCTCGGGTGTGCGAGGCAAGGGTTTCATGACGCTTGTGGCGCTGCCCCTGCGGTTGCTGCGCGCTTGCTGGCAAAGCATGCGTGTGGTCCGCCGTGTCAAGCCGGACGTGGTCGTAGGGCTGGGCGGCTATATCACCGTACCGGCGGGGATGATGAGTGCGCTGCTGGGCAAGCCACTCATCGTGCACGAACAGAACTCGGTGGCAGGCATGGCCAACAAATGGCTTGCACGGGTGGCTGCCAAGGCCTACACCGCCTTTCCTGACGTGATTGAAAAGGCCCGCTGGATAGGCAACCCGCTGCGCCCCGCCTTTCTTGACCGGCCCGAGCCTGCGGCGCGGTTTGCGTTGCGTCGGGGCCCGCTTCGCGTTCTGGTGTTGGGCGGCAGCCTGGGTGCCAAAGCCCTGAATGATGTGGTTCCGCGCGCACTGGCCCTGATGCCGGAACCCCTACGCCCCATGGTGATTCACCAGAGCGGCCAAAAGCAGATCGACGAATTGCGTGCCAACTACACCGCAGCCGGGGTACAGGCCCAGCTCACGCCCTTCATTGACGACACGGCCCAGGCCTTTGCGGACACTGATCTGGTGATCTGCCGCGCCGGTGCCAGCACGGTTACTGAAATTGCCGCAGTCGGCACCGCAGCCGTGTTCGTGCCCTTCCCTTCGGCCGTCGATGACCACCAGACCACCAATGCCAAGTTCCTGGTGGACCAGGGTGGCGGCTGGCTCGTGCAGCAAGACAAACTGACGCCCGACAGGTTGGCCAGAATGCTCGAAAAAGCAGACCGGCCGACGCTGATGGCTGCGGCTATTGCGGCCCACAAGATGGCAAAGACAGGTGCCACCCAGCGCATTGTGGCGGCCTGCGAAGGCCTCGTGGGCGGGCGGGCAGCACCATGAAGCACGCGATCCGGCACATTCATTTCGTAGGCATTGGTGGCTCCGGCATGTCCGGCATTGCCGAGGTGCTGCTGAATCTGTGCTATGTGATTTCAGGCTCCGATCTGGCAGACAGCGTCACCCTCAAGCGGCTGGCTGCTTTAGGCATCACCACCTATGTCGGTCATGCGGGTAGCAACCTGGTGGGCGCTGACGCCGTGGTCACGTCGACTGCCGTGAAGCAGGACAACCCCGAGGTGATTCGTGCCCGCGAGATGCACATTCCCATTGTCCCGCGCGCCCTGATGTTGGCCGAGCTGATGCGCCTGAAA
>JANOAP010000135.1:0-5967 GCA_031411175.1 Rhodoferax sp.
CATCGCTGGCATGAGGCTTGCAATCATTTCAGTTAGTTATTCAAGCGATTCAAAAACCCGGAGTAGTCCTGATGAAAAAATCAAAATTGGTCATGGTCGGTAACGGCATGGCTGGCGTGCGCACCATTGAGGAACTGCTCAAGATCGCCCCCGAGCTGTATGACATCACCGTGTTTGGTGCCGAGCCGCACCCCAACTACAACCGCATCCTGCTGAGCCCCGTGCTGGCCGGCGAGCAGACGCTGGATGAGATCGTCCTCAACTCCTGGGACTGGTACAAGGAAAACAACATCACCTTGCACGCCGGCAAAAAAGTGGTTGAGGTAGACCGCGTGAAACGCATCGTGCGCGCTGTGGATGCTGAGGGTGCCGTCACTGAAGTGGAATACGACCGCCTGCTGATGTGCACCGGCTCCAACCCCTTCATCCTGCCCGTGCCCGGCAAGGACTTGAAAGGCGTGATCGCCTACCGCGACATTGCCGACACCAACGAGATGATTGCCACCGCCACCCAATACAAAAACGCGGTGGTGATCGGCGGCGGCCTGCTGGGCCTGGAAGCCGCCAATGGCCTGATGCTGCGCGGCATGAAGGTCAGCGTGGTGCATGTGATGCCCACGCTGATGGAGCGCCAGCTTGACAGCGTGGCCGGCAAGCTGCTGCAAAAGTCGCTTGAAGAGCGCGGCCTGACTTTCCTGATGGGTGCACAGACCCAGGAGCTGGTGGGCGGCGGCGGTGACGACGGCAAACGTGTGACCGCCATCAAATTCAAGGACGGCACCGAAGTGCCCACCGACCTGGTGGTGATGGCCGTGGGCATTCGCCCCAACACCACGCTGGCTGAGTCCATGCGCCAGCATTGCAACAAGGGCATTGTGGTGAACGACACCATGCAGACCATCACCGACGCACGCATTTACTCGGTGGGTGAATGCGCGGCGCACCGTGGCATTGCCTATGGCCTGGTCGCACCGCTGTTTGAGCAGGCCAAGGTGGCGGCCAACCACCTGGCGCAATTCGGCATTGGGCGCTACATGGGCTCACTCACCTCTACCAAACTCAAGGTCACCGGAATTGACCTGTTCAGCGCGGGTGAGTTTATGGGCGGTGAAGGCACCGAAGAAATCGTCATGAGCGACCCGTTTGGCGGGGTCTACAAAAAACTGGTGCTCAAGGACGACAAGCTGGTGGGTGCCTGCCTTTACGGTGACACCGTGGATGGCAGCTGGTACTTCAAGCTGCTGCGTGATGGCCGCTCAATTGCCGACATCCGCGACAAACTGATGTTTGGTGAAAGCAACATCGGTGACGTGGGCCACGAAGGCCACAGCAAGGCCGCCAGCATGCCCGATGATGCCGAAGTCTGCGGCTGCAACGGCGTCAAAAAAGGCACCATCTGCAAAGCCATCAAGGAGAAAGGCCTGTTCACGCTGGACGAAGTGCGCAAGCAAACCAAGGCCAGCGCATCGTGCGGCTCCTGCACCGGCCTGGTCGAGCAGATTTTGATGTTTACCGCCGGTGGCGACTACTCCGCAACCCCCAAGACCAAGGCCATGTGCGCCTGCACCGACCATGGCCACCAGGCGGTGCGCGAAGCCATCGTCAAAGACAAGCACCTCACCATCGACTCGGTCTACAAGGGCATGGGCTGGAAGACACCCAACGGCTGCTCGTCATGCCGCCCGGCGGTCAACTACTACCTCATCAGCAGCTGGCCCAAAGAAGCCAAAGACGACCCGCAAAGCCGCTTCATCAACGAGCGCAGCCACGCCAACATCCAGAAAGACGGCACCTATTCCGTCATCCCCCGCATGTGGGGCGGCGAGACCACCGCCAGCGAACTGCGCCGCATTGCTGACGCGGTGGACAAGTACAAGATTCCCACCGTCAAGGTCACCGGCGGCCAGCGCATCGACTTGCTGGGTGTCAAAAAAGAAGACCTGCAGGCGGTGTGGAAAGACATTGGCATGCCTTCAGGCCATGCCTACGCCAAGGCACTGCGCACCGTGAAAACCTGCGTGGGCAGCGAGTGGTGCCGCATGGGCACACAAGACAGCACACAAATGGGCAAAGACCTGGAGCGCGCGATGTGGCGCATGTACGCCCCGCACAAGGTGAAGTTTGCCGTGTCGGGTTGCCCGCGCAACTGCGCCGAGGCCGGCATCAAGGACGTGGGCGTGATTGGCGTGGACAGCGGCTGGGAAATGTACGTGGCCGGCAATGGCGGCATCAAGACCGAAGTCGCCCACTTCCTGGTGAAGGTGAAAACCGCCGCCGAGGTGCTGGAGTACACCGGTGCCTTCTGCGAGCTGTACCGCCAGGAAGGCTGGTACCTGGAGCGCACCGTGCACTACGTGAACCGCGTCGGCCTGGACTATGTGAAAAAACGCATTCTGGAAGACGAAGCCGGCCGCAAAGCGCTGTGGGAGCGCCTGCAGTTCGCGCTGGACGGCGAGCCTGATCCGTGGTTCGACTTCAAGGAAGCGGCTGTGGATACGCGCCAGTTTGACAAGCTGCCCGCTTGAACAGCGTTGCATCTGAATTCTTCCATTTTTCCTTAACAAAATGGCTGCCAGCCCTCTGGAATAGGGCTTAAGCAGCTATCAACTACATAGCATCATGAGTGACTGGAAAAAAATCTGTTTCGTGACTGATATCCCCGTTCTGGGCTCGCGCCGCGTCGCGCGTGCCACCGGCATGGATGTGGCGGTGTTCCGCAACGACCAGGACGAAGTCTTCGCCCTGCTTGACCGCTGCCCGCACAAGGGCGGCCCGCTGAGCCAGGGCATTGTGTTTGGCACCAGCGTGGCCTGCCCGCTGCACAACTGGACGATCAGCCTGAAAGATGGCTGCGCCAGGGCACCTGATGAAGGCTGTGTTCAGTCCTTTAGCGTCAAGGTAACTGACGGCGAGGTCATGCTTGACACCCGCGAACTGGCCACTCTGGCCATTGATCTCACCCCTCCTGTGGCCGGACCTGGCTGCAAATAATCTCTCTTCACGCAAAAAATATGTCTTACCTAGTTCCTTCAGAGTTCGTCACCAAGATGGTGGACGCCGGCGAATCCAAAGTTTTCATGTCGACCCGCGACACGCTCATCAGGGCCTATATGGCAGGCGCCATCCTGGCCCTGGCAGCTGTGTTCGCGGTGTCAATCACCGTACAGACAGGCTCCGCGCTCGCAGGCGGCATTCTGTTCCCCGTCGGCTTTT
Organism: Rhodoferax sp.; assembly: GCA_031411175.1. Classification (GTDB taxonomy): domain Bacteria; phylum Pseudomonadota; class Gammaproteobacteria; order Burkholderiales; family Burkholderiaceae_C; genus JANYCG01. The sequence goes on from JANOAP010000135.1 coordinate 3,214, forward strand.
GCATGCTGTATCTGATGGGGTTTGACCTGCTGACCGGCGTGTTCGTGTTGGCACCATTGGCGTTGCTGGACAAGCGCCCCGGCGTCACCTTGCAAGGCGTGCTCAGAAACTGGGGTCTGGTATTCGCCGGAAACTTCCTTGGTGCATTGACGGTGGCGTTCATGATGGCCTTTGTTTTCACTTATGGATTCAACACGCCGGGTGGTGAGATTGCCAAAAAAATTGCCAGTATTGGTGAGTCGCGAACCCTGGGTTATGCCCAGTATGGTGTGGCGGGCTGGGTCACGATTTTCTTTCGGGGCATGCTTTGCAACTGGATGGTGTCCCTGGGCGTCGTGGGGGCGATGATTTCGACCACGGTCAGTGGCAAAGTCATTGCCATGTGGATGCCCATCATGCTTTTCTTCTATATGGTTTTTGAGCATTCTGTGGTGAACATGTTTCTGTTTCCATTCGGCCTGATGCTGGGCGGTAACTTTTCCATCATGGACTACTTCATCTGGAATGAAATCCCCACCGTTCTGGGCAACCTCGTGGGTGGCCTTGCCTTTACCGGCTTGACCTTGTACACAACGCACATCAAGACGGCGCCCAAGCGTTCAGCAGGTCTTCGCTGAGCGCCGAACCGGGTCCGATTGACAATGGCCAGCCAACTGAGCATCACGATCGGGCAGCACTCTGACAAGGGCCGCAAGGACACCAACCAGGACTTTCACGGCATCTACCAGCCCAATGAACCGCAGTTGAGCTCCAAAGGCATTGCGGTTGCCATCGCTGACGGAATCAGCAGCAGCTCGGTCAGCCACATCGCCAGTGAATCCGCAGTGACCAGTTTTCTCGAAGACTATTACTGCACTTCAGAGGCCTGGTCGGTCAAAAAATCTGCGCAACGTGTGCTGGCCGCGACCAATTCGTGGCTGCACACGCAAAGCCAGCAAAGCCCCCATCGCTACGACAAGGACAAGGGCTATGTGTGTACCTTCAGCGCTCTAGTGCTGAAGTCGACCACGGCGCACCTTTTTCACACCGGCGACACCCGCATCTACCGGCTTCGTGGCCCCGTTCTGGAGCAACTCACCCGCGACCACCGGCTGTGGGTTTCAGAAGGCAAAAGTTACCTGAGCCGGGCCCTTGGAATCCACCCCAACCTAGAGATTGACTATCAGGCGCAGGACCTGGAGCCAGGTGACACCTTTTTACTGGCCACCGACGGCGTGTATGAATTTGTCAACGCCAAGTACATGCTGGACACCATCCGCACGTGTGGCACTGACTTGAACGACGCCGCAAAAAAGATTGCCGCCCAAGCCTATGAACAGGGCAGCGGCGACAACCTGACGGTTCAAATTCTGCGGGTTGACAGCTTGCCTCACAAAGACGCCAACGAGGTTTACCAGGAACTTACCCAACTGCCATTCCCGCCCATCCTGGAAGCGCGCATGGTTCTTGACGGTTACAAAATCATTCGCGAAGTCCACGCCAGCAGCCGAAGCCATGTGTATCTCGCGCTGGATGGAGATACCAACACGCAGGTCATCATCAAAACGCCTTCAATCGACTTGCGCGGTGATCCGGCGTACCTCGAGCGGTTCTTGATGGAAGACTGGATTGCCAAGCGCATTAACAGCCCACACGTGCTCAAGCCGTGCCTGCAGACGCGCAAACGCAGCTACCTTTATGTGGTGACGGAGCACATCGACGGCCAAACACTGGCGCAATGGATGATCGATAGACCCAAACCCGACCCGCAAACCGTGCGCGATATTGTTGGGCAAATCGCAAAGGGCTTGCGGGCCTTTCACAAGCTGGAGATGCTGCATCAGGATTTGCGGCCCAACAACATCATGATCGACAGCACCGGCACGGTGAAGATCATTGATTTTGGTTCCACCAAAGTGGCGGGTATTCTGGAAATCGCCAGCCCGCTGGATCGAAACAATCTTTTGGGAACCGCTCAGTACACGGCGCCAGAATATTTCCTCGGGGAAGAGGGAACAACTCAATCCGACCTGTTTTCACTGGGCGTGATCACCTACCAGATGTTGACGGGCAAACTGCCTTTTGGCACCCAGGTGGCAAAGACGAGCACCAGGGCCGAACAAAAGCGGCTGGAATACGCGTCGGCCCGTGATGCTGATCGCGGCATTCTTGTCTGGGTCGATGAAGCGGTTCGCAAAGCGGTCCACCCCAATCCGGACAGCCGCTACCAGGAGTTGTCCGAGTTTGTCTATGACCTGCAACACCCCAACGGGGAATTCTTGAAGAGAACACGGCCACCGTTGCTGGAGCGAAATCCGGTTGCAATCTGGAAATCGCTTTCCATTTTCTTTGCACTCATCATTCTGGTATTGCTCTACAGATGAGCACCCGAAATTCAGACGGCCAGACGGCACGCGACTTGCATCACTCCCTCCCATGACCCCTGCCATCATCCGCGAAACAAAATCAACCTGCCCTTATTGCGGCGTGGGTTGCGGGGTCATTATCGAGACCAGGCACGACCAGATCACGGGCGTCAGGGGCGACCCCGACCACCCGGCCAATTTCGGCCGGCTGTGCACCAAGGGCTCCACGCTGCACCTGACCGCCAGCGCGGCAGTCACGCAGCAAACCCGCTTGCTGCAACCCATGCGCCGGGTGCATCGCAACGACAAAGCGCAAGCCGTGAGCTGGGACAGCGCGGTGGACTTTGCCACAGAAGGCTTTGCGCAAATCATTCGCGACCATGGCCCCGATGCGGTGGGGTTTTACGTG
>JANOAP010000136.1:0-3554 GCA_031411175.1 Rhodoferax sp.
GGTGCAGCTTACCCGGCAAAACCTCAGCAATGCTGAATCTGCACTGGCCGTGCTGGCGGGCCGCAAACCCACCGAGATCCTTCGCCCCGTGCTGGCGCGGGGTGCGGACGTGGGTGCGCTGGTGGCGCGCCAGACCATTCCAGCCGACTTGCCTTCCGACGTGCTGGCCCGCCGCCCCGACGTGGTCAGCGCCGAGCAAAACCTGATGGCCGCCAACGCCGACATCGGCCAGGCCCGCTCGGCCTATTTCCCCAAACTGAGCCTGACCGCCAACCTGGGGCAACAGTCCAAAGACCTGTCTACCTTGTTTGACCCGGCTTCGCTGTTCTGGAACATGGTGGGTAACCTCACGCAGCCCATCTTTCGGGCTGGTGCCATTGACGCTGTGATGGCTGCCGCCAACGCGCGGGAGCAGCAAGCGGTGGCCCAGTACACGCAGACGGTGCAAAACGCCTTTCGCGATGTGCATGACGCGTTGAACAACGTCGCCGCAGGCCGTGACTTGACAGCCACCACCACCCAGCGCATCAATGCGCTGCGCAGCACGCTGCGTCTGGCCGACTTGCGCTACAAAGCGGGCTACTCGCCCTACCTGGAAGTGCTGAATGCCCAGCGCGACCTGGCGCAGGCTGAAGTGGGCCTGATCGACATTCAGCGCAGCCAGCTCAATGCCGTGGTTAGCCTGTACAAGGCGGTGGGTGGCGGGTGGGATGCGGCCACCGTGGTGGGGCAGGTGACCAAGCCCTGAGGCTGGGTACCGACGAGGCACCAGGGGCGTCACAACTTTGCCGGTGCCCGAGTCACCAAATACACCCCTGGCAGAATCAGTGCGGCACCGGCCAGGTGGTGCCAGCCCAGAGGCTCATCCAGCACGAGGTAGGTGGCAACGGCACCATACAGCGGTCCCAGGTAAAGCGTCATGGCCACCCGGCTGGCGCCCAGAATCTTCTGCGCCCAGCCGTAAATCCAGTAGGCACCCAAACCGGGCAGCAGCGCCACGGCCACGGTCAGGGCCAAGGCATGCCAGGTCCACGGCGGCGTGGTTGGCAGACCCGCCTCCCACATCGTGAACGGCAGCAAAACCAGTACGCCACCGGCGCAAATGCAGGCCAGGCGCGCTGTGGCGCTCAAGCCGCTGGGCCAGACCTTTTGCAGCATCGCATAACCGGCCCAGGACACGGTCGCCAGAATGATCCAGAGGTCGCCCACCACCCACTGAACGCTGGCCAGTGAGGTCCATTGCCCCCTGACGACCACATGCACCACACCGGCCAGTGCGACCGCCACGCCAACCTGTTGTGTGGCCCCCATCCGTTCCTTGAGCCAGAAAACCGACCCCAGTGCAATCAGCACCGGCGCAGCGGCGTAGATCAGTGCGATGTTGACAGCCTGCGTCGTCTTGGCCCCCAGGTACACCCAGGCACCGCAGATCATCATGCCCAACGTGCCCAGCACCACATATTCATACCAGACCGCCAGCACGGCCCGGCGCTCACTCCATAACTCCCGCCGGGCGATGGTCGCGAGAATGATGCCCGCAATCAGCCAGCGGCCAAAAGCCAGCGTATAGGGTTCAATCACGCCTCGGGCATTGCGTGCGACCAGGTAGTTGACGGTCCACAGCGCCGGTATCACCCACATCAGGGCCATTGCCAGACGGCGCTGTGTGTCAGGCCGCTGCATGCCGGGTATTGACGGGTTGGACGGGTTGGGCGGGGGTGACGGATGAGGTCTGGAAAGTTGCAGTGCAGGTTGACATGAGTGAATTATCTCTTTGCGCATCGTCTCGCACCAAGTCAACACGCGTAGCATGGCGATAGGGTCTGCTGACAGAATGCAAAGACAGGCCTTTATCAGGAGTCATCATGTCTACAGCCACTGCGCACCCCTTCGCCCCCACCCTCAAAACATTCGCGACGGCTTCAGGCAAACCCGGCAGTTTTTACTCGCTGCCGGCGCTGGCGCGCAAGTTTCCCAACATCAAGCGCCTGCCGGTGTCGATGCGCATCGTGCTGGAGTCGGTGCTGCGCAACTGCGACGGCAAGAAGGTCACGCCAGAGCACGTGGCGGAGGTTGCCAACTGGAGCCCCACCGGCCATCGCACCAACGAAATTCCGTTTGTCGTCTCCCGCGTGGTGCTGCAAGACTTCACGGGTGTGCCCCTGCTGGCCGATCTGGCCGCCATGCGCAGTGTGGCTGTGAAACTGGGCAAAGACCCCAAGCGCATCGAGCCGCTGGTACCGGTTGACCTGGTGGTAGACCACTCGGTGATGGTGGACCACTATGGCAAGAAGAACTCGCTGGACCTGAACATGAAGCTGGAGTTTCAGCGCAACCGCGAGCGTTACGAGTTCATGAAATGGGGCATGCAGGCCTTTGACACCTTTCGCGTTGTGCCACCCGGCTTTGGCATCGTGCACCAGGTGAATCTGGAGTACCTGGCGCGCGGTGTACACAAAACCAAAGACGGAATCTACTACCCTGACACGCTGGTGGGCACCGACAGCCACACCACCATGATCAACGGCATTGGCGTGGTCGCCTGGGGCTGCGGCGGCATTGAGGCCGAGGCGGCCATGCTGGGCCAGCCGGTGTACTTTTTGACGCCTGATGTGGTGGGCTTTGAGCTGACGGGCCGCTTGCGCGAAGGCGTGACTGCCACCGATCTGGTGCTGACCGTGACCGAAGTGTTGCGTCGGCACAAGGTGGTGGGCAAGTTCGTCGAGTTTTACGGCGAGGGCACACGCACGCTGGCCCTGCCGGACCGCGCCACGATTGCCAACATGGCCCCCGAGTACGGTGCGACCATGGGCTTCTTCCCCGTGGACGAGAAGACGATGGCGTACTTCACGGGCACGGGCCGCACCAAGGCCGAGATTGAAGCGTTTGAGGCCTACTTCAGGGCGCAGGGTTTGTTTGGCATACCGAAGTCCGGGGACATTGATTATTCGCAGGTGGTGAAGCTGGACCTGGGCAACGTCACGCCCAGCCTGGCTGGCCCCAAGCGCCCGCAAGACCGCATCGAGCTGGGCAAGGTGGCCAGCCAGTTTGAATCGCTGTTTTCCAAACCCAATGCCGAGAATGGCTTCAACCAAAGTGCTGCGGTGTTTCACACCCGCCATCTGGCGCGCACCTGGGATGAGCCGCTGAGCGTCAAAGTGCCCAAGGCCCCGCCCACACCGCTGGGCGCACCGCGCCAAGTGGTGGAGATGGAAGGCAGCAAGCCCACGCTGGCCGCCCACCATGCGCCGAATGCTGCGTCTACCCTGGTGGCTGCGGGCAGTGGAACGGACGTGACCATTGGCAACGGCGACGTGCTGATCGCCGCCATCACCAGTTGCACCAATACGTCGAACCCCAGCGTGCTGCTGGCTGCGGGCCTGCTGGCCAAAAAGGCGGTGGAGGCGGGCCTGAAGGTCAAGCCGCACATCAAGACCTCGCTGGCACCGGGCTCGCGCATCGTGACCGAATACTTGACCGAGACTGGTTTGCTGCCCTATCTTGAAAAGCTGGGCTTTGCACTGGCGGGTTACGGCTGCACCACCTGCATCGGC